>CABUOH010000325.1 GCA_902493085.1 uncultured Sutterella sp.
TGCGAGACGTTCGGCAAAACCACCGTCTGGTCCACGTCCGCATCGCTTTCCTCGTCGGCCGACGGCTCGCCCGTGCCCGACTTTCGCGCATCCGTCACCCGCAGCATTCAGGGGCGGCGCGACGAGGTGGTGCCGCCCGACGTGCTTGGGCGCTTGCCAAATACCGAATTCTTCGCGAGCGTCTCGGGCGGGCGGCTCTACAAGGGAAGGATTCCGATTCTGCTCTCCGACGAATGACCGGCGCTCCTAAACAACTACAACGTTCCGACTCAAACGTTCATTAAGGTATTGACATGAAGATCATGATGGCCGCCACGGCTCTCGTCCTGCTTCTCATAGTGATGTGGCTTCCCGCCCGCACCCCACCCGAAGTCTTCGAAGAAACGGCGATTCGCGAAGCGGTGATGCTGAGAACGGGCGAGGGCCTCCCGATTCCGGAGACGGCTGCAGACCTTGCGGTCGACTATCTCGACGCCCTCGCGTGGCTCACGACTGCGCCCGATCGCTATACCCTGAGGCCCGAAGGGTCGCGTCCGCCCGCGAAGGACACGTTTGCCGGGATCGGCGAAGCCGCCGAGCGCACGACGCAGACCGAGTGGCTGCGCGCCATGAAGAGCCTCTTCGTGATGGCGGCGCAGCGCCTTGCCGTGATGACCGCGGGCTCCATTGCGCTTTTGCCCTTCATCCTTGCGCTCCTTGCGGACGGGTTCGTGAGACGGCGCATTCGCGAAGCCGAATACCATGCGCCGAGCCCGACCTGGTGGACGGCAAGCCTCTCGCTTCAGCTCCTCGCGCTTTGCCTCGGGGTCATTGCGATCCTCTGTCCGTCCTATCCACCGCAGTGGCTGCCGGTCTTTCCCGTTGCGTTCGCCTTTGCGGCCCGCATGACGGCTGCGACCTGGCACAGGTTCATCTGAATCGCGATGCGGATGCCGAAGGCATCCGAGACGCTCAACGGTCGATGGATGCGTATCCGTGGCTCGGTCTACTTCGGTTTTCGAGAGGCGATGGTTCATTGCGGTGACATGAAAGGAATAAGTCAAGTTACAGCAAACGCGTGAGCCGCAATCGACCGAATAGTCAGAAATCCCGTTCGGGGGGCAATTCGCCTTCAGACGGGATTTCACTTTTGCGGCTATCATTTTGAAAAGATCCGCCGCAGAGCACCTTTGAAGACCGGAGTCCAGATGTCCCAGCCCGACAACCGCACGCCAGAACAGCCCCTCGACAAGCTTTCGGGCCTTATCGAGCGCGTGACTTATCACAATGAAGCGAACGGCTTCTGCGTGCTTCGCGTGAAGGTGAAGGGCGAGCGCGATCTCGTCACCCTGGTGGGCCACTCGCCTTCCGTGACGCCGGGCGAATACGCCTCGGCCCTCGGGACCTGGTTCGTCGACAAGGAGTACGGCCGGCAGTTTCGTGCTCAGGTGTTGCGCATTCATGCGCCTACGACCGTGAGGGGCATCGAAAAGTATCTGGGCTCCGGCATGGTGAAGGGGATCGGCCCCTTCTGCGCCAAGGTTCTGGTGGCGGCCTTCGGGACGGAGGTCTTCAGTGTCATCGAAAACGAGCCCGAACGCCTCAAGGACCTGCGCGGGATCGGTCCGAAGCGGATCGAGAAGATCACGTCGGGCTGGGCCGACCAGAAGGTCATACGCGAGATCATGGTGTTTCTGCACGGCAACGGCGTGAGCACCTCCAAGTCGGTTCGGATCTTCAAGAAGTACGGCAAGGACGCCGTCAAGATCGTTTCCGAAAACCCCTACCGGCTCGCGAAGGACATTCGCGGCATCGGCTTCAAGTCGGCCGACATCATTGCGCAGAACATCGGCATCCCGCCCGAGTCGCCCATCAGGGCGCGTGCGGGCGTCGCTTTTGCGTTGGCGGAAGCGAGCGGGAATCAGGGCCACTGCGCGCTCCCGCGCAGCGTGCTCGAAGGGCAGGCGTCGGAACTTCTCAACATACCCGAGAGCATCATCGCCGACGCGATCGACCATGAAATCGACAAGGGCGAACTGATCGAAGCGGACTTTCCGGTTCCCGCCTCCATTTATCTTGCCTCGCTCTATCAGGCCGAAAAGCGGATCGGGCGCAATCTCAAGGCGCTCGCGCGCACGGCTCCGCCTTGGCCGCGCATTGATCCCGCAAAAGCCCTGCCGTGGGTGGAGGGGAAATTGAAGCTCAAGTTGGCCCCGAGCCAGCGCGAAGCCGTGGCCGCCGCGCTCAAGTCGAAGGTCATGGTGATCACGGGCGGCCCGGGCGTGGGGAAGACCACGATCGTCAAGGCGATCCTCACGATTTTGGGAGCCAAGGGCGTTCGC
>CABUOH010000326.1 GCA_902493085.1 uncultured Sutterella sp.
CTGCGTCACAGGGCACATGGGCGTCGTGAGAACGGGATCGGACTTTTGCTCGCGCTCGAGCATGGCAAGGACGGCGGGATCCGTGCCGGGCGTTGCGGAATTGGCCTTCGCGAGACCGGCCGCGTCGATCGACGGGTTCGGCTCAGCGGTGCGGATGCCGGGATTGAAGTCAATGGAACTCATGGTCACTTTCCTTTAGATGTCTCAGGCGGGCGATGCGGCGCCCGTTTGAATGCTCATCGACGTTTCGGCGCAGTCCTCGACGAGGGACTTGACCGAGGAGAGCATTTCCTGCGTCTTTTCCATTTCGTGTTCGACGAAGGCCTGTTCGCGAAGGTGCTCGAGAATTGCATCGATGTCGATCGTTGCGGCCTTGCTCTGGGCGATGCGGTGGTCGATCACGGCAACGGCGGCGGTGCCGACGCCCGAGCCGATCTGGGTCACGCCCGCGCCGATGTTGGCGGCCTGGCCGATCTTGGCCATGCCTGCGAGCGCCGATGCGGCCTTGGCGGACATGTCGGCCGTGGCCGTCGCGATCTTGGCGGCGCTCGAGGCGCCCGCGGCGCCGAACGACACCGCAATGGTCGCGATCATCGTGAGCGCGGTCATGCCCATGCTGAATTTGCTGGCCGTCTCTTCGCTCATGCCGCGAGACTGTACTTGCCGTCCGAGGCGAGCGACGTGATCGAATCGACCGAGCCGAGAACGCCGATGACGCCGGCGGCGATCATGAGGGGATTGGCCGTCATGGCGCCGATGACGGTGGTGGCGATCGAGGCGACGGCGCCCACGATGACGCCGATGATCTTGAAGGCCTTGAGGAACTTGTTCCAGAAGCTCTTCTTGCTGTTTTCCTTGATCTGCTTCTGAAGCTCCTCGAGCTGCTTTTCGTTTTCAGCCTTGATCTGCTCGCCGTGCTGCTCGATGGAATCGACGGCGGACTGCACGCTCAGCTGGCGCGACTTGTTCATGAGCGCATTCATGAGCTGCTCGAGGTTGAGCGAGCCGTTGGGCGAGGGAAGGCTGGGCAGGCCCTGCGAAGCGGCGGTGCCGAGACTCGGCGCAGGCACGGCGCCCTCGGTCGCGCCGAGCGACTTGGCGAGCGGCGCGTTCGTATTGAGAATATGCTCGACCGCACGCGAGGCGGCGGGATCATAGCCCGTGACGGGAGTCGTACTCATGGATGTCTGGCGCATCGGCCCGGGGCCCTTGGCCGGGGTTCTTGGCCGGGTTTCTTGGCCGGGGGTCGGCGCGCCGTCCTCCTTTCTGGGTTCGGTGGATGGGGCTTCCCGCAAAAGAGAAGCGTCTGATCGGAGCGCCCGCCCGTGCGGACGGACGCCTCGGACGTCACTTCTGCGTCAAAAGCGCAAGGAGCGCCTTGGCGCGGGCATGCACGTCGGCGTAAGACGCATCGTTTTCGGCGGTGCCGGCGGCCGCCTCGAGCGCGGTGACGGCATCGGGCTTGTTGCCGAGCTTGATGAGGCAGTCGGCCATGTGCAGATAAGGCGTCGGGTTCGAAAGAGACGAGGCGATCGCGGCCATCTGATAGGCGTCGACGGCGCCCTGAAACTGTTCGAGCGCCTGACGCGTTGCGCCCAGGCCGAACCAGAAGCGGTAGTCGCGGTTGTCGTAGAGGGAGAGCGCCTGAAACACCGTCAGGGCGTTCTCAAAGTTGCCCGACGCGTAGAAGCCGTGGCCGAGCGCGTAGAGCTGCTCGAGCGTCTCCTGCGTGACGCCGGTCGTCTGCGCGAGCGTGGCGCCGTCAAAGAGCGCTTCGACGATCGTCTGGATTTGTTCCTGTGTGATTTGCGTTTCAGGCATGAAGCAGGTTCCTTGTGCTGATCCTTGAGGTGTTGGGCGACGGAGCCTCAGCGGCCGGTGGCGAGCGTCGTGAGCGTCTGCGTAGCTTGGCTGATGGCGGAGTTGGCGCCCTGAAGGTACGAGTTGTACTGTCCCATGAAGTCCTGCAGATAGACCATGAGCGTCTGCGTGTCGTTCGAGATCGTCTGCTGGTAGTCGGTGAGCGACTTGATGTTGTAGTCCCACTCGGACTTCTTGTGCCAGTCGTCGTTGCCGGTGTTTTCAATCTTGAGGCCGCGGTCGTTGAAGAACTTGATCATGTCTTCGGGCATTTCCGTGGTCTTCGAATCGGTGGCCTGGTTCTGCAGGTCGCGGGCCTTGGAGATCATGTCGGCCACGGCCTTCTGCTCGTCCTGAATTTCCTGGATCTGCGTCATGTACTGCTCGGCGCCCGCCTTGGCGATGGCGGACTGGGCGAGCTGGAGCTTGGCGAACATCAGCTGAACGCTGTTGCTA
>CABUOH010000327.1 GCA_902493085.1 uncultured Sutterella sp.
CGTCCCGCGGTCGAGCCTGTGCACGGGCCAGACCCGACGGCCGAGCTGCTCACGCACGCACTGCACGGCAAAGACCGTGTCGCCGTTGGCGATCTCGGTGCGGTGCACGAGAAGCTTCTCGGGCTTCATCACGGCGCACATCACGTCGTCCGCATAGAGAACGGGCAGGACGGGCATCGCAGCGGCGGAAGATGAGGAGGTTGCGGAAGCATGGAAGGATGGCGGCAACGGGCGCGGGGACGCGTCGGCAGGCTCGGCGGCTGGAATCATGGCGGCTTCAAAAGCTGGTAAGAATCTGTGCGGCCGCCCATCATACCCAACTTTCAGATACCCAACTTTCAGATGCCCACCTTTCAGAAGCCTTTGCGTCGACATTGGTCGACAAAAGCCTCTCCCACATGCCGGCCCGCACGATTCTCCCGCATCCGCCCGAGCACCCCATCCGGGCTTCACGAACAAACGCCTGCTGCTCAGGGCGATTCATCCGAAGCTCACGCCAACACGACAAGCGCATGTGTAACAATTTGTGTTCGCGTTTGCCGATGAAAAACCGCATCTATAAAATGCAGTCAATTTAGCCGCAGAAACGTCATTTCCTCGAAAACGACGCGTCCGCGGCTTTTTCCTGAGTACTGACGGCAAATACCACTTTTGTTTTCGCTTACTGCGAAGGAGATGTTCTTAATGTCTACGCCAAACGCCCCCCTGACGATTCGCGACATGATCGAACCGGCCATCATGGCCGCCGGCGGCTGGGTCAACACCCACGCTCATGCAGACCGTGCCTACACCCTCAGCCCCGACGTGCTTGAAATGCGCCGCACCTGCACGCTTCAGCAGAAGTGGGACGCCCTCGACGCCCTCAAGCGCAACTCCACGGAAGAGGACTTCTACCGCCGCTTCTCGATGTTCTTTGAAAATCAGATCGCCCAGGGCGTCTCCGCCCTCGCGACCTTCGTCGACATCGACCCGCAGTCCGAAGACCGCGCCATCAAGGCCGGCCTGCGCGCCCGCGAGCACTACAAGGATCAGCTGACCGTCAAGTTCGCCAACCAGACCCTCAAGGGCGTGATCCATCCGGAAGCCCGCAAGTGGTTTGACATCGGCGCCGAGCTCGTCGACATCATCGGCGCGCTGCCCAAGCGCGACGAGCGCGACTACGGCCGCGGCGACGAAGCCTTCGACATCATCATGGAAACGGCCAAGTCCCGCAACAAGATGGTTCACGTCCACGTCGACCAGTTCAACGAAAGCCTCGAGTACGAAACCGAGCAGCTCTGCGAAAAGACCATCCAGCACGGCATGCAGGGCAAGGTCGTCGCCATTCACGGCATCTCGATCGCCGCTCACTCCCGCGCCTACCGCCAGCGTCTCTACACGCTCATGCGCGAAGCCGAGGTGATGATGATCGCCTGCCCGACCGCCTGGATCGACACCCCGCGCTCCGAACAGATCGGCCCGATGCACAACTCCATGACCCCGGTCGACGAACTCGTCCCGGCCGGCATCACCGTCGCGCTCGGCACGGACAACGTCTGCGACGCCATGGTGCCCTGGAACGCCGGCGACATGTGGCACGAAATGACCACGCTCGCCACGGGCTGCCGCTTCGACTACTTCGACGAACTCGTCAAGATTGCCACGGTCAACGGCCGCAAGGCGATCGGCATCGACTAATTTTCAGGATAAAGAGATATAGAAATGTTCAAGTCCAAGATTGCTGAAAACATCCTCGCCGAACACCTCATCAACAACGGCGCCGTGTCCTTCCTGACCGACCGTCCGATGCGCCTCAAGTCCGGCCTGATCACCCCGATCTACGTCGACAACCGCCGCCTGACGGCCGTCCCGGAAGCCTGGCGCGACATCCTTGAAACGATGGCCACGAAGGTCGTCGAACTCGGCCTCGAATTCGACATCGTCGCGGGCGTTGAAGGCGCCGGCGTCTCCCACGCCGCCGCGCTCGCCTACCGCCTCAACAAGCCGAGCATCTTCGTTCGCCAGGCCGCCAAGACCTACGGCAACAAGAGCCGCGTCGAAGGCTGCGACATCGCCGGCAAGCGCGTCCTCCTCATTGAGGACCACATCTCCACCGGCCTTTCGCTCCTCTCCGCCGTCGAAGGCCTCAAGGCCGAAGGCGCCACGGTCACGGACTGCCTCGCCATCACGTCGTTCGGCATCGATGAGACCAACAAGCTCTTCGACAAGCAGCAGGTCCGCTGCCACGAGATGATCGACTTCGCGAAGGTCATCGACAAGGCCATCGAGCTCGGCACGATTTCCGCCGACAAGAAGGACGTCCTCAACGA
>CABUOH010000328.1 GCA_902493085.1 uncultured Sutterella sp.
CCTTGAGAAGACGATCGAACAAATCGCGTCCCTGCTCGGATTCGACGGCAATGCCCAGAGCGGCACAGAGACGCTGAACAAGCACAAGGATCCCCTTGCCGATCATGGCGCCCACCGCCTCTTGGGACGGCGCCTTGAGCCCCATATCCGACAATACGGTGTGAACGCCGTGGTACAACTCAGGAAGAGAGTCCACCAGAGTGCCGTCCAGATCGAACAGAACAGCCTTGACCAGTCGCATTCTTTACTCCAGCGCCGCAACGGCAGCCTTCATTCTGGAGATCACGTCGGCATAACCCGCCGCATTGCCCGCCCCGAAAACAGCGGAGCCGGCAACAAAGGTGTCGGCACCCGCGAGGGCCACTTCGGCAATATTGGCAGGCTTGATGCCGCCATCTACTTCAAGCGCGATGCGACGGCCCGTTTCAGCCTCGTAGCGATCGAGCTTTTCACGCACGGCACGGATCTTGTCGAGCGTCGCGCCGATGAAGCTCTGCCCGCCAAAGCCGGGATTCACGCTCATGAGCAACACCACGTCAATGCGATCGAGCTCATAGTCGAGATAAGTGAGCGGAGTTGCAGGATTAAAGACGAGACCGGACTTCATGCCGTGGTCACGGATGAGCTGCAGGGTGCGGTCGACATGCCTCGACGCCTCGCAATGGAACGTGATGATGTCGGCGCCTGCCTTCGCGAAGGCGGGCACGAGCTCGTCAACGGGCTCGACCATCAGATGCACGTCCACGGGCACCTTGGAGTACGGACGAATTGCCTTGAGCACGAGCGGGCCAACGGTCAGATTCGGAACGTAGTGGTTGTCCATCACGTCGAAGTGGATCCAGTCGGCGCCGCCTTCGACAACGTCGCTCACCTCCTGCCCGAGACGGGCGAAGTCGGCGGAAAGAATGGAAGGGGCAATTCGGCAAAGTCGCATGATTGAAAGTTCCTTCTCCGCATGGAATGCGGGTGACGAATGTTGACAGGGTTCATTGTATAGCGAGAGCCGTCGTCGGACTCAGGGCCCGTCCCGCACCTTTCATTTTTTTCAACCGTCCCTATCTTTTCGCCTAGAATCAACGCACGCGACTCGATCCACCTTCTCTTTCCAGACGACTCAACATGCTCTCCAGACTCATCCGCCTTGCGGCGCCTGCCGCTGCACTGCTCCTTGCCGCCTGCACGACGCCCGAGCCGCCGGTCAAGCCCGCACCGCCCGCTCATCCCGAGGTCGCCTTTGAGGAGAGTTCGTTTGACCGCCTGCCTCAGATTCAGGACCACACCTGGGAGCCTGCACTCGCAGCCTTCCAGCGTTCCTGCGAGGTCATGCAGGCAGGCCCCGTCTGGGAGGACGTCTGTCGAAGTGCGCTCGCGACCGACCCCATCGGCGCCCAGCGCTTCTTCCTTGCGAACTTCACGCCCTGGAAGGTCTTCGTCGCCAATGATGACGCGACGCTCGTTCAGGATACGGGCCTGATGACAGGCTACTACGAGCCCGAGCTGCTCGGCAGCCGCACGCGAAGCGCTCCCTTCACCCATCCGATCTACGGCGTGCCGGACGATCTGCTCGTCATCGATCTTGCCGAACTCTACCCGCAGCTGAAGGAGCTTCGCCTTCGCGGAAAGCTTGAGGGCCGACGCGTCGTGCCCTATGACGACCGCGCAACCATTCAGAAACGCACGGATCTTGCGCCCCGCGCCATCGCCTGGGTGAACGATCCCGTCGACGCCTTCTTTCTCCACATTCAGGGCTCGGGCCGCATCAGGCTCCCCGACGGCACCTTCATGCGCGTGGGCTTTGCCGACCAGAACGGCCGCAAGTACCACTCGATCGGCACCTGGCTCATCCGCGAAGGCCATCTGAAAAGCCACGAGCTTTCCATGCAGCGCATCCGTCGCTGGGCCCGTGAAAATCCGTCTCGTGTTGACGAGGCCCTCGCCCAGAATCCCAGCTACGTCTTCTTTGAAGAACGCAAAGGCTCCCCCGATCTCGGCCCGCTCGGTGCTCAGGGCGTGCCCCTTACGCCTGAAGCGAGCGTTGCCGTCGATCTTCGCTACTGGCGCCTCGGCACTCCCTTCATCGTCGACGCCTCTCAGGCCTCCCCCGCTCTGAAGATCGTGCGCCCCGTCATCGCACAGGATACGGGCGGCGCCATTCGCGGCATCATCCGCTTCGACTACTTCTGGGGATTCGGCGACAAGGCCGGCGAGGCTGCTGGCCGCCAGAAGAGCAACACATTCTCCTGGGTGCTCGTACCCAACGGCATGAAGCCCGAGGACATCATGGTCCGCCGCTGACGCCGAAGGGCA
>CABUOH010000329.1 GCA_902493085.1 uncultured Sutterella sp.
CCCAAAACCGTCCCGATAAGCCGTTCCGAACCGTTACGATAAGCCTTGCGTGATCGCCCATAACGGGCTTGTTATTGGATTCTAGACGAAGCGCCTTTCTAGAATTCATGGCGGATTCCCCGACGGCGGACGACCACAGACCAAACGCCACATGCCGCCCGAGGGACAAGTTCAAAGGAGACCCGCCATGCACAAGACCGCTACATTCGCCGCTGTTCTCGCCACGCTCGGCTTCGGCGCCTGCTTCGGCACACAAGCCGCCGAAGTGATCGACCTCTGGCCCGAAGGCGCACCCAACAAGAGCACCATCACGGTGCCCGAAGAAACCAACGCCGAAGGCGCCATCCTCAACGTGACGCGCGCCCGTCTTGAAGTCTCGGCGCCCGAACGGCCCAACGGCAGGGCCGTCATCGTGATTCCGGGCGGCGGATACGGGAGCCTCTCGATGCAAACGATCGAAAAGAGCTTCGTGCCCTTCTTCCACGCCCGGGGCTTCACGACCTTCGTGCTCAAGTACCGCCTTCCCAAGGGCAACCCGGAAGTGCCGCTTGCCGACGCCAACAAGGCGGTCGAAACCGTGCGCTCGCTCTTCGGCCGGTACAACCTCCATTCGGTCGGCGTCATGGGCGCGAGCGCGGGCGGCCACCTTGCGGCAATGTCGAGCGTCTCCTGCAGGGGCGACGCCTGTCCCGACTTCTCCGTCCTCGTCTATCCGAACATCACCATGATGCAGGAGGAGTCCCAGCCCAAGAGCTCCTGCCGCAACAACCTGATCGGACCCGCCCGTTCGGTGAAGTACGACGCGGCCTTCTCGGCCTACAAGCACGTCTCGCTCACGACGCCTCCCGCCTTCCTCGCGGTGTCGGCCCAGGACGAATATGCGGGAAGCCTCGGCTCCATGCTCTACGCACGCGCCATGATTGAAAACGCCCGCCCGGTCGCCCTTCACGTCTACCCGACGGGCAACCACGGCTGGGGCGCTGAATCGAGCGAAGCCTTCCCCGACGGCGATAACTTCGCAGCCGACCTCGATGCGTGGCTCAAGACGCTGCGCTGACCCGACATTCGTCCGGTTCGATCCGACCAAGCGCACGATCGTACCGACTCAAGGTCTTCGAGCCCCTCGGACGCCTACGACAATAAATGAAGAGACCGCATGAAGGCGTCCTCAAAGAAGACCGAACCTCAGGAGAACAACCATGCCTTTCCAAAAGACCGCCCTTGCAGCCGCACTCGCACTCGCCAACTTGGCACCGGCCTTCGCGGCCTCCGCGCCCGAAGTGATTCACGTTGAGTCCGGCGACCTCACGGGCTACGTGAAGACCGTTCCCGGCACGACCGACCGGGCCGAAGTCTTCCTCGGCGTTCCCTACGCGGCCGCCCCGACCGGCGAAAACCGGTGGAGGAGCGCCAAGCCCGCTCCCGCATGGAGCGGCGTTCGCCAGGCCGACATTGCGCCTCAGCCCTGCAGGCAGAGTGGATCCGGCAGCGAAGACTGCCTCTACGTGAACGTCTATCGCCCCGCGGGCACCACGGCCGACGCGAATCTGCCCGTCGCGCTCTACGCGCACGGCGGCGGCAACACGAGCGGCTTTGCGAGCGAACACGACGGCGCGCGCCTTGCGACCGAAAACGGCATCATCGTGATGACCGTACAGTACAGGCTCGGCGCCTTCGGCTTTCTCTCGCTTCCCGGCATGGACGCCTCGGCCGGCAACTTCGGCATCACCGACACGCAGGCGGCACTGGCCTGGGTCAAGCGCAATGCCCGCGCCTTCGGCGGCAATCCCGCCCGCGTCACGCTCGTCTCCGAATCCGCCGGGTCAACCAATGCCTGCCGCATCCTCGTCGATCCTAAATCCAAGGGCCTCGTCGACGGTGTGGTCCTGCAGAGCGAAGACTGCATTCACGACGTCGACACTCCGTCCGCGGCCCGGGCGCGTGCCGAGAAGTTCGTCAAGCTTGCCGGTTGCGCCGATGCCGCCGATCAGCTCGCCTGCCTGAGAAAGCGTCCGAGCGACGCGCTCGCCGCTGCGAGCAGTGCGGCGGGCGGTTGGAATCCCGTGGCCGAAACGACCGCCGTGAGCGAAATCGCCCGGGGCAACTGGATCAAGGTGCCCGTGCTTTCGGGCTCCAACAAGGAGGAAGGCCGTTCGGCTGGCGCCGCCTACGTCGGTTGGCAGCCCTCGGACTACAAGGCATGGGTGGTGAAGCTCGTGGGCGAAAAGAGCGCCGTCGAAGCCTTGAAGATCTATGATCCGGCCAAGCGGCAGGGACCCTACGCGCTTGAATACACGATCGG
>CABUOH010000330.1 GCA_902493085.1 uncultured Sutterella sp.
CGGTCCGATGCTTCTTCTCATCGTCATCGGCGTGATCGGCATGGCGGTCATGGCTGCCATCGTCGGACGGATTCTCAAGATGTCGCCCTATCTCGCCTTTGCGAGCTGCCTCACGGCGCTTTACGGCTTCCCGTTCGACGCGATCATGACCGAACGCATCTGCCAGGAAGAAGGCGCCGACAAGGCCGAAGTCGACTTCCTCATGAGCCGCCTCTTCCCGCCGATGATCGTGGGCGGCTTCGTCACGGTGACGATCACGTCCGTCATTCTCGCCGGCATCTTCGTCAAACTGTTCTAATATCCGATTCCAATATCTGAATACGCATCTTTTGCCCGATCAGGCGCAGGCCGGCCGCACCGGCGCTGCGCCTGAAGGCTTTTTCACAGGACCACAAAATGACACTTCAGGAACTCATGACCCGCTGGAACGGGTACCAGATCGAAATGCGCCGCTGGTTCCACCAGCATCCGGAAGAAAGCACGAAGGAAGTGAAGACCGCGGAGCGCATCCGCGCCGAACTTGACCGCGCCGGCATCGAATGGCGCCCCTGCGGCCTCGGCACAGGGACGCTCGCCCGCATCGAGGGCGCTCAGCCCGGCCGCACGATTCTCCTTCGCGGCGACATCGACGCGCTTTCCGTCAACGAGGAAACGAAGCTTCCCTTTGCGAGCGAAGTCCCGGGCGTCATGCACGCCTGCGGCCACGACTGCCACATTTCGATGCTCCTGACGGCCGCGATGATGGTCAACGACATCAAGGATCAGCTCAAGGGCACGATCGTCTTGGCCTTCCAGCCGGCCGAAGAGCTCGGCGTCGGCGCGCGCGCCATGATTGAAGAGGGCGCCCTCGAAGGCGTCGACGCCTGCTTCGGCATGCACGTCTGGTCCGACTATCCGGCGGGCACCGTCGCGCTTCGCAAGGGCCCGATGATGGCCTCGGGCGACTCCTTCAAGATTCTCGTCAAGGGCAAGTCCACCCACGGCGCCCAGCCGCAGCTCGGCGCCGACGCGCTCCTCATGGGCGCCGCCATCGTGCAGAACCTGCAGTCCATCGTCTCGCGCGAAACCTATCCCGGTGACACCGCCGTCGTCACGGTAGGCAAGTTCCATTCGGGCACGCGCTTCAACGTCGTGGCAGGCACCGCCGAGCTCGAAGGCACCACCCGCACCTTCAGCCCCGCCGTGCGCGACCGGTTTGAAGAGCAGATCACCCGCATCGCCAAGAGCACGGCCGAAGCCATGCGCGGCACGGCCGAGGTCGAATACCTGCGCATGGTGCCCGTCACCGTCAACGATCCGGACATGATCGACGTCGTCACGGGCGCCGCGGGACGGATCTTCGGCGAAAACGGCGTCATCGAGTCCGCGCTTCAGCTCGGCGGCGAGGACTTCGCCTACTATCAGGAAAAGGTGCCCGGCGCCATGGTGCTCCTCGGCGTGAGAAATGAAGCCTGCGGCGCCGTCTGGCCGCAGCACCACGGCTGCTACACCGTCGACGAATCCGTCCTCGTCAAGGGCGCCGCGCTCCACGTTCAGACCGCGCTCGACTTCCTCGGCGTCGAACTCAACTAATCCGGCCGCAAGGCTTGTCCTTGTTGCCTTCCCCTCGATGCCCCGCAGGCGTATGCCCGCGGGGCATTTGTCATCCGGCGTCAATGACCGGCGCAGCGTTCGCCACGCCTGTTCGCCACACCTGTTCGCCACACCTGTTCGACAAATGCGAACGGGCCGAAAATTCATCCGACGAGCGCCTTCTTCCCTTCTTCTATCATCGACTTGAGGCCTGCGAAGACCAAACACCAACCCGCAGCGCCGAGACCGAAACAACCCAAAGGGAGAACACCAACATGAAGCCGCTCACCCGCCGCGGCCTGCTTCGCGCAGGCCTCGCCTCCGGCGCCACGCTCGCCGCAACCGCTGTCCACGCCGCCCCGGCCGGCCTCTACAAGGCCGGCACCTATGCCGCCAAGGCGCCCGGCATTGCAGGCGACGTGCTCGTCACGATGACGTTTGACGCCGACCGCATCACGGACGTCGTGATCGACGCCTCGGCCAGGCCGCCGCTCAAGCCCTCAAGCAGTCCATCATCGCCACGCAGTCGGCGGGCGTCGACGCCGTCTCGGGCGCGACCGTCACCTCCCGGGCCATCACGCGGGCCGCGCAGAAATGCATCGACCAAGCGAAGGGCATCATTCCCGTCGAAGTCATCACCGAAGCCCGTCCCGCTCCCGAAGACGACGCCGACTGGCTCGGCAAGCCGCCCGTCATCGACGAAAAGAACATCGT
>CABUOH010000331.1 GCA_902493085.1 uncultured Sutterella sp.
GAGCAGCGGACTCTTAATCCGTCGGTCCAGGGTTCGAATCCCTGCGTTCCCACCATTCCTTCTCTGTCCGATACAATCTGCTTGTGTGGGAACGTAGCTCAGTTGGTAGAGCAGCGGACTCTTAATCCGTCGGTCCAGGGTTCGAATCCCTGCGTTCCCACCAAAACTCAAGAATGATCCTGCTGACAATCGGTCCGCGGGATTTTTTTTCGCCCTCATCTCCCTCTGCGGTAATACCTCAAGCAACCGCCCATTTCCCCTTCGTTTCCCTCCCTTCACGCCGAACAGCAGGTAAACTGTTCGAACCCTCTCTCTTGCGACGATTCCATACGCACATAGAAAAATGATCAAGCTTGACCACATAACCCAGACATACAAGACGCCTGAAGGTCGGGAGTTCAAAGCCCTTGACGACGTGTCGATCGAGATCCGCCCCGGCGAAATCTTCGGCATCATCGGCCGTTCCGGCGCAGGCAAGAGCACGCTTGTGCGCTGCATCAATCTTCTCAACCGCCCGAGCGAAGGCACTGTCACGGTCGACGGCAAGAACCTCACGGAGCTCTCCGAAGACGAACTGAGAGAAAGCCGCCGCAGCATCGGCATGATCTTCCAGCACTTCAACCTGCTGAGCTCCCGAACGGTATACGACAACGTTGCGCTCCCGCTTGAGCTCATCGGCACACCCAAAGACGTTATTCGCGAAAAGGTTGAGCCCCTTCTCAAGCTCGTCGGCCTTACCGAACATGCTCATAAATACCCATCCCAGCTCTCGGGCGGACAAAAGCAGCGCGTCGGCATTGCCCGCGCCCTGACAAATGACCCGAAAGTTCTGCTCTCCGACGAAGCCACTTCAGCCCTAGACCCAGAAACCACCGTCGCCACTCTTGCGCTTCTCAAGCGAATCAACAAGGAACTTGGCCTGACGATCGTCATGATCACCCACGAAATGCAGGTCGTTAAGCAAATCTGCGAACGCGTCGTCGTAATGAACTACGGAAAGATCGTCGAACAGGGCAACGTCGTGGACATCTTCATGTCTCCGCAGCACGAAACCACAAAGGCATTAATCGGCAACGTAATGGCCCGCGACATGCCGGCCTCCATTCTTGACCGCTTCCGCAAGGCACGCGAAAGTCACTCCAACAGAGATGCGGTCTACCTGCTGCGCCTTGCGTTCTCGGGCAGCGAAGTCACGCGTCCCGTCATTTCCGAATGCTCGCGCCGCTTCGCCATAGACTTCAACATTCTTCGCGGCACCGTCGACGACGTCCAAGGCCAGACTCTCGGATCACTCACCGTGCTCGTTGAAGCTGAAAGCACCGCGTTCATCGATGCCGTCAACTTCCTGAAGGAAAACGGCGTTGTCGTTGAGGAAATCAATGATGTCAAGTAATCTCATTCAAATGATCTGGGACTCTTTCCTGGAAACACTCATCATGGTCGCCATCTCCGGCGGCATCGGAGCCCTTGCAGGCATTCCCCTTGGGATTCTTCTCTTCGTAACGGATCGAAAGTCCTTTCTGCCCATGCCTGGATTCAACACCATCCTCGGCACGGTCATCAATGCGCTTCGTTCGGTGCCGTTCATCATCCTTCTCGTGGCAATCATCCCGTTCACACGGCTCGTCGTCGGCTCCTCCATCGGCACGGCCGCAGCAATTGTGCCGCTGACGCTTTCTGTTGCGCCCTTCATTGCCCGCATTGTCGAAACGAGTCTTCGCGAAGTCGACAAGGGGCTGGTTGAAGCCGCTCAATCGATGGGCGCCACAAACCTTCAGATCATCACGAAGGTTCTGCTTCCCGAAGCCATGCCCGGCATCGTCGCCGGCCTGACGATTTCGATCATCAGCCTGATCGGCTACTCGGCCATGGCCGGCGCTGTCGGCGGCGGCGGCCTCGGCGACCTCGGCATACGATACGGCTACCAACGCTTCATGCCTGAAGTCATGTGGACTGTCGTTCTCGTGCTGATCGTGCTGGTTCAGAGCATCCAGAGCCTCGGCGACTGGATCGTGCGGCGCATCTCTCACAAGTAAGCACCGTCCCAAGCGTGCCGTTTTAGAACGGCACGCTTTTTTCAGCTCATCACAATTCCGCACAAACAACCTCTGAGGTATTTTCCGTATCTGGATGCGCTGGAATCAAGGACCCTTCATTCTCCATAACTCTCCTCCCCGAGCGCGGGCATAATGCCGCCATACTCCGTTTTGGACAGCTCATACCCGCATAGGACAATCAGCATGAAACGCCGCACCCTTGTCGCCGCCGCC
>CABUOH010000332.1 GCA_902493085.1 uncultured Sutterella sp.
GGGGGAGCCGCTCCTTGACGGCACGCTCTCCGCCTCCGAATTCGCCGGCATCATTCCGCTCTCGGACCCTTTGGCGCTTCTGGAACGCCTTGCGGCCGGGCACCTGCCGACATTCACCGCCGGACTCGGCGCGCTCATCGTGCTCGTCCTCTACGGGCTTCTGGGCTCACGCACCTTCTGCGGCTGGATCTGCCCCATGAACATGGTGGCCGACGCCGCCGAATGGCTTCGCACGCGCCTCGGCCTCAAGGCCGACGTCGTTCGACTCTCGAACAAGGTCCGCTTCGGCCTCCTTGCGGCCGCCCTTGCGCTCAGCGCAGCCACCGGCACGGCCGCCTTCGAGGCGGTGAGCCCGCAGGCCTGGATCTGGCGTGATCTCGTCTTCGGCACGGGGCTCTCAGCGCTCTCGGCCGCCTCGGCGATCTTTGCGCTTGACCTCGCACTCATGAAGCACGGCTGGTGCGGCCACCTCTGCCCGCTCGGCGCCTTCTGGTCGCTCGTGGGCCGTCTGACGCGCTCGCCCGTCGTGCAGGTGCGATTTGACGACAAGGCCTGCAATCGCTGCGGCGACTGCCTGCACGTCTGCCCGGAACCTCACGTGATCCGCTTCGCCAATCTCAAGGAAACGGGCCGCATCCCCGCGGGCGACTGCCTCAATTGCGGCCGCTGCATCGAAGCCTGCGGCGAGAAGGCGCTCCAATTCCGCATCGGCCCCTCATCCCAATCCCGAACATCCTCCGACACCCCATAAGGAGAACACCATCATGACGAAGATCATCGCTCCTATTTTTGCAACGCTCTGCCTGCTCTCGAGCGCCGCCGCACAATCCGCCGACGCCGACATCATCGGCGCGCCGGGCGTCATTCCGCATCCGATCGAAAGCTATCTGCCGATCACCGCCGACCGCAACAGCTGCCTGATGTGCCACAAGAACGCCGTATCCGAAGACCGGAAGTCGGGCGAAGTCCCGCTCACTCACCTCCAGAACGGCAAAATCACAGGCGACCGCTGGAACTGCACGCTCTGCCACGCACCGAGCATGCCCGCCGAAACGAACGCCAAAGCCAAATAATCATTTTTTGCCCCTTGGACGCACGAAGGCCGCAGGAACACACATCCTGCGGCCTTTTCAATCCTTCCGCCTTCTCCTCGAAAAGCCGTCAACGGCCGTTCTTCTGCTGAGCGGCCCAGACGGCCGCCTCGACGCGGCTTCTGCAGCCGAGTTTCTTGAGCAGGTGCTTCACGTGCCCCTTGACGGTGCCCTCCGTAATGTCGAGCCTGCGTGCAATGACCTTGTTCGTGCAGCCCTGAGCAATCAGATCGAGCACCTCGGCCTCGCGCCCCGTCAGCGTAGGACGGCTCTCCTCGCTCGAGGACATCTTCGCGCGAAGCGTGGTCGTAAGGAAGGCGAGCATGGACGCGTCGACGACGGTCTGTCCCTCCAGCGTCCGGCGCACGGACTTGAGGAATTCCTCGGGCTCCATGTCCTTCAGGAAGTAGCCGTCCGCCCCCGCCTGAATGCAGGCGGTCAGGTCCTTGCCCGAGTCGCTCACCGTAAGGATCACGATGCGGCGCGACGGATCCTCCTCCTTGAGCGTCGAGAGAATCTCGACGCCCGAGCTTCCCTTCATGTTGAGGTCCAGGATCGTCAGATCGGGCTCCGTGCGGCGCACGAGCTCGATCGCCTCCTCGCGCGTGCCCGCCTCGCCCACGACGTCGACCCCGGGCTCTAGATCAAGAAGCTCGCGAACGCCGCGTCGAAAGAGCGGATGGTCGTCGATGATCGCAATCGTATGACGTTCCTTGGAAAACATGTGAGGCCCTTTTGTCCTTGTTTGAGAAAGCATTCTTGGATTGTACCGCCGGTCCGTGATTCGTTCACGACAGGCGCCATCGTCGTCTGACCTCACCGGCGGGCGTCAATCCCGCGACGCCGGGACGACGAGCGTCACGCAGGCGCCACCGCGAGCGTGCCGTGGAGCGCCTCGGCCCGCTCCTTCATGATCGAAAGGCCGAAGTGCTTGTAGCGGCCCGGCTCAGCCGGAATGCCGACGCCGTCGTCCTGCACCCTGAGCACGAACGCATCGTCCGCGCCGCGCGCGAGCGTCACACGCACATTCTTCGCACGCGCGTGCTTTTCGACGTTGACCAGCGCCTCCCTCAGGATGTGCACGAAATGAATCTGCTCGTTGGGCGTGAGTTCGAGTCCGAGCAGCGCATTCGAGACGCTCGTCGTGATGCCGGTGCGGTTTCTGAAC
>CABUOH010000333.1 GCA_902493085.1 uncultured Sutterella sp.
TTCGTCGAGCAGGAAGAGCGGATTGCGCACGCCCGAGCGCATCATGCTCTTGACGATCTGGCCGGGCATCGATCCCACGTAGGTGCGGCGATGACCGCGGATTTCGCTTTCATCACGGACGCCGCCCAAAGCCATGCGCACGAACTTGCGGCCCGTGGCTCGGGCAATGGACTCGCCGAGCGACGTCTTGCCGACGCCGGGCGCACCCACGAAGCAGAGAATCGGAGACTTCACCTTGCCCACGCGCTTCTGAACGGCGAGATACTCGAGAATCCTCTCCTTCACCTTTTCGAGACCGGAGTGATCCTCGTCAAGAATGCGGGCGGCGGCCTCAAGGTCGCGCGAAACGCGGGACTTCTTCGTCCACGGATAGTCCGTAAGCGTTTCGATGTAGTTGCGCACCACGACGGATTCAGAGCTCATCGCAGGCATCTGGCGCAGGCGGCGAAGCTCGTTGCGCGCGGTCTCGTCGGCATACTTGGGCATCTTCGCGTCGTCGATGCGCTTTTCAAGGTCCGCAAATTCGTCGTCCATGCCGTCGCCGGTGTCTCCGAGCTCCTTGCGGATGGCCTTCATCTGCTCGTTGAGGTAGTAGTCGCGCTGACTCTTCTCCATCTGGCGCTTGACGCGGCCGTCGATGCGGGACTGAAGCTTCTGCACGTCAACCTGGTTGATCAGATGATCAATTCCGAGCTCAAAACGCTTCCCGAGTTCGGGTTCCTCGAGAATGCGCATCTTTTGAGCCGCCTGGCCGGGCGTATGGCCGCAGACGAGGTCGAGCAGGCGCTCCGGATTGCTCTCCGTTTCAAGACGGGCATCCATGTCGTCCTTGCTGCCCGACTTGGAATAATTCTTCCATTCGGTGATCAGCTGGGCGCGCAGCGTCTGGATCGCGTTCGCATCGGAAATCTCGGTCTTGAAGCGTGTTGCGCGGGCCACGATCATGCCGTCGCGCGTCTCAAGCGAATCGACCTTGTAACGCGCAAGGCCCTCCACGAGCATCTTGGAAGTGCCGTCGGGGAGCGTGAAGAACTGCATGACGGTCGAGAGCGTCCCGACCTGGTAGCAGTCCTCCTGCTTGGGATCATTCACTTCAGGGTCTTTCTGCGTAACGACGAAAACGTATTTGGTGTCGGAGTGATAGGCCTTTCGCGCGGCGTCAACCGACACCGCGCGTCCCATGAAGACAGGGGCGAGCGTCGAGGGGAAGATCACCATGTCTCGCACGGCAACGGCCGGCACTTCGATGTGTTCGGGGAACTGGGCAGCCCCGTCGATCTTGTTATCCAAATCTGTAGTCCTAAAGAGTGATTCTGTTCGGTCTTGTCTATATGGGGGCTTTCGCCCCCATTTTCAAGTCCGGCAGCTTCAGTCGCGCTCGACGAGTTCGACGGGAGCGCCCTTTTCAACCGTTTCGCGCGTGACTCGGGCGCGCGCGATGTTGCCGCGGGTCGGAATGTCGAACATCGCATCGAGAAGCGCGCCTTCGACGATGGAGCGAAGGCCGCGGGCCCCCGTCTTGCGGGCGATGGCCTTCTCGGCGACGGCCTTGAGCGCGTCGGGCGTAAATTCGAGCTCCACATCCTCCATGCCGAGCAGCGCCTGATACTGGCGCACGATGGCGTTCTTGGGCTGCGTCAAAATGGCGATGAGCGCCTTTTCGTCAAGCTCCTCAAGGGCCGCAATCACCGGCAGACGGCCGACGAGTTCGGGAATGAGGCCGTACTTGACGAGGTCAGCGGGCTCAACCTGGTTGTACACCTTGGTGAGGCTCTTGTCGCCGTCCTTGCTGAAGACGCGGCCGCCGAAGCCCATCTCCGCCTTTTCCGTGCGGCGGCTGATGATGCTCTGCATGCCGTCGAAGGCGCCGCCGCAGATGAAGAGAATCTGGCTCGTGTCGACCTGAATCATGGCCTTGCCCGGATTCTTTCGGCCGCCCTGTGCGGGCATGCTCGCAACGGTGCCTTCAACGAGCTTGAGCAGCGCCTGCTGGACGCCTTCGCCGGAGACGTCGCGCGTGATCGACGGATTCTCGCTCTTTCGGGCGATCTTGTCGATTTCGTCGAGGTAGATGATGCCCCGCTGAGCGCGTTCGATGTCGCCGTCGGCGGCCTGAACGAGCTTGGCGACGATGTTTTCGACGTCTTCGCCCACATAGCCTGCTTCGGTCAGCGTCGTCGCATCGGCAATGGCGAACGGAACGTCCAGCGCGCGGGCGAGCGTCTGCGCGAGCAGCGTCTTGCCCGACCCCGTGG
>CABUOH010000334.1 GCA_902493085.1 uncultured Sutterella sp.
CGACGTCACGCAGAGCGTCTCGCGCGTCATGAACGCCATCGTCTCGAAGGACCACAAGAACGACGCGCAGCGCCTGCGCCGGATTCTTGCGAAGTACGCTTCGGTCGAACTCCTCGTGCAGATCGGCGAATACAAGAAGGGTGCCGATGCGGAGGCCGACGACGCGCTCGCGCACATCGACGCGGTCAATGCGTTCCTCAAGCAAGGCCTGGCCGAAAAGAGCGCCTTTGAGGAAACCCTCGCGGGCCTCAAGAAGGCCGTCTCCTGACCGCTCGAGGTGAACCGTGCCGGATGCCTACCCGCTTGAATCGCTCCTTTCCGTGCGGCGCTTTCGCGAAGAAACCGCAAAGCGCAACGTCGTCGTCGCGCAGTCGCAGCACAAGGCCGCCGCCGAGGCGCTCGAGCGCGCCCGGGCCGAGCTCGAGGCCTGGCGCGCGTGGAAGGCGGCCGAGGTCGAGCGCCGCTACGATGCGCTCATCGGCAGCCGGGTTTCGATCAAGGCGCTCACGGCCTTCAACGCGGGACTCGCCGAACTCGCCGACGGGGAGCTCGCCAAGCGCATGGCCGTCGACGACGCGGGCCGCGCCCTTGAGGCTGCCCGAAAGCGCATCGAGGAGGCCCGGCGGGCCGTGCACACGTCCCGGCAAAATACTGCGAAAATAGAAGCACACAAGTCGCTCTGGTCCGAAGACTACAAACGGGAAGTCGAACGCGCGCAGGAGCGCGAGTTCGAGGACTTCAAGCCCGTCAGCCGCCTGGGTGCCGGAGGCGACGATGCTTGACCGGGCCGAAGAAGGAAATGGTGACGCATGATGGACATTCAAAAGAATCCGTCCCCGACCCTCGGGGCGAATCGGGTGCCGGCCGGATCAGGTTCGGCCGGGCTCGGCGCCGGGCCTGCGGCCAATGCCGACGTCGAGGCCTTCCGCAGCGCGATGAGCCGCCCGCAGGCGGAGGGCTCCGGGCAAGGTCTGGGGCAAGGTTCGGGGCAAGGTTCGGGCTCTGCCGGACTCGAGCGGCCCGACGACCTCTTCAAGAACGCCGACCGCCGGCACGACCTTGAGTCGGGCGAGGCGCTTGAGAAAAAGCCCTCCGGATCGAATGCGGACGGCGGGCTCAAGGGGTCGGACTTCATCGACGTGATGTTCGGCCGAACGCAGACGGACGCCTTCATGCAGGCGGCAGCTCCCCGCGCCGAGGGCGCTGCGGCTTCAGGCTTTCTCGAAGGGGACCTCAACGCGCTCGTTTCGCGCATATTGGTGAGTTCTCCTGAAAAGGGTTCGACCGAAGTGCGCCTCACGCTTTCCGACGCTGCGCTTCGCGGCACCGAAGTCACGCTCCTGCGGGATGCCGCCGGGATGCTCTCCGTCAAGATCGTCGCGGCCGACCCGCGCGCCTTCCAGACGCTCGTCGCCTCCCGCGGCGACCTCGTCTCCGCGCTCGAGGCGCAGGAGTCCGAGGGCGTCAGCGTCGTGATGGAGGACGGGTCCGACGCGAACGACACGCGTCAGCGCTCCCGCGGGCTCGATGCGCTCGACAACCATGAATAAGGCAAGCCCCTCATGACCCTGCAGCACAACATCGTCAAGCCGCTCAAGCTCCCCGCCGTGGCGCTCGAGCAGATGCGCCTTCTCAACGCGGTCTCGCTTCGGGGGCGCGCCCGCGTCGTGCGCCCCGGGGGCGTCCCCGTCGCACTTCGATGGCTCGATGCGCCGCCCGAGCTCGGCGTGCCCGCGCTCGCGCTTCGCGTCGCGGTCGGGGGCGACGCCTGGCTTCTGACGGCTTCAAGCGACGCGCTCCTGAAGCACCATCCGCTCTTTGCGCAAGAGGGGCTCGAGGGCGTTGAAATTGCGGAGCTGCCCTTGGAACTCTCGGGCGCGATCGCGCAGAGCTTCCTCGAGCCGCTCGCGGCGGAACTCTCACAAGCGATCGGCGTGCCCGTTGCCGTCGAAAAGGCGCTCGCGCCCGATGCCGACGAGGTTCGTTCGGCGTCGGGTCCCGCCGTCGGCTGCGTGCTGATTTGGAAGGCCGCGGACGGGCGCCCCGTGCAGTGCTTCGTGCGACTTGAAAGTTCGCCCGCGGCGATGCTCGCCCTCGCTGAGCGCCTCAAGACCCTTCCGCGTACGCAAAAGGGGTTCCTCGCCGGCCTCGTCGACGCCGTTCCCTATGCTCTGCGTGCAGTGGCGGGCGAAACGACGCTCACGCTCGAAGCCTTCGGGGCCTTGAAGCCCGGCGACATCGTCATGCCCGACG
>CABUOH010000335.1 GCA_902493085.1 uncultured Sutterella sp.
TGGCTTTGTTTGCTTTCGCAAACAGGTTTGGTGATTTTATCAGAAAACCACCCGTGTGTCGACGGCAAAAATCCTGACATGATAAAACTATGCTCACAGTCAGTTTTGGTTTACCGTAACCGCATGATCACCCAATCTGGAGGAGCCGATCATGTCATACTTGAAAACGCTCGTCTGCCTCGCACTCGCCTCGATCTCCGCAGCCGCTCCGGCGGCAGCCGTCACGACGCAGGGCACCGGCGTCGGCAAGCACGGCGACGTCATTGCCGACGTGACCTTTGAGAGCGGCCGCATCACGGCCATAGACATCCGAAAGTCAAACGAGAATCCGATTCTCGCAGGCAGGGTCTTCACCGACATGAAAGATGCGATGGTCGCGCACAATTCGGCCGACATCGATGCGGTCACGGGCGCAACGGTCTCGTCCGACGCCCTCAAGCAAGCCGTCAAGGATGCTGCCGCCAAGGCCGGCGTGACGCTCTCCGGCCCCGTGGCGCTTCTCAAGCGCGCGCCGAAGGTGCCTGAGACGAACGTCTACGACGTCGTCGTCATCGGAGCCGGCGGCGCGGGCTTCTCGGCCGCCATCACCGCGAGCGACGCGGGCGCCAAGGTCGTGCTTCTTGAAAAGATGCCCACCGTCGGCGGCAACTCCCTCGTCTCCGGCGCCGAAATGGCGGCGGCAGGCAACTGGGTTCAAAAAAAGCTCGGCATCGAAGGCGACAGCGTCGAGCTCCACTACCAGGACACCATGAAGAGCGGCGACATGAAGGGCGACCCGGCCGTCGTGCGCACCATGGTCGAGAATGCGCTTCCCGCCGCACTATGGTGCCGAGACGTCATCGGCGTCGAATTCCAGGAAGACAACCTCTTCTTCTTCGGTGGCCACTCGAAAAAGCGCTCTCTCATTCCCAAGGGCGCAACGGGACTGGAATTCATCGCCAAATTCAGCGCCGCGGCCCAAAAGCGCGGCATTCCCGTCATCACGAACATGAAGGCCGAGGAACTCGTTCGAGACGCCTCGGGCCGCGTCACGGGCGTCAAGGCCACGATGGACGGGCAGACCTACACGTTTGAAGCCCGCAGAGGCGTCGTGATCGCCACGGGCGGGTTTGCCGCGAACGTCGACATGCGGGCGAAGGCGAACCCGTTCTACGGCGCAGGCTTCAAGACCACCAACATGCCGGGCGCCATGGGCGAAGGCATCGAAATGGCGCAGCGCATCGGCGCGCAGGCCGTCAACATGGACCTCATCCAGACCTATCCGATGTGCGACCCGAATTCCGGCGCGATCGAACTCATTGACGACGCTCGATTTGAGGGCGCCATTCTCGTCAATCAGGAAGGCAGGCGCTTCGTCGAAGAGCTTGAGCGGCGCGACGTCATGAGCAAGGCCATTCTCGAGCAGACAGGCAAGTACTGCTACGCGATTTTCAACGGCGAGATCGAGAAGCGCTCGCACGCCGTCACACACCATCAGGACGAAGTGGAAGTCTTCACCAAGACCGGCATTCTTCACAAGGCCGACACGATCGAGGGCATCGCCGACTTCTTCAAGATCCCGGTCGACAACCTCAAGACCACGATTGCGCGCGTCAACGAATTCGCCAAAACCGGAAAGGACCTCGACTTCAACTACCGCAGCCGCTTCGTCGACCTGAGTACAGGCCCGTACTGGATCTACCGCGGCGTCCCGAGCGTGCACCACACGATGGGCGGCCTGAAGATCAATCCGAAGGCCGAGGTGCTCGACGCGCATGACAAGCCGATTCCCGGCCTCTGGGCCGCCGGCGAGGTCACGGGCTGCACGCACGGGTCGAATCGCCTCGGCTCAAATGCGTATGCCGACATCATCGTCTTCGGCCGCATCGCCGGTGCCGAGGCGGCAAACGCCCGATAAGGAGGAAAACGATCAGAATTCCGGTCAACGCACGGACGTATACTTAGGGAATTATCCGGCCCGCCTTCCTCACGGCGGCGGGCCGGCTTTACTTTATCGGCAGGAGAGCCTCATGGCCATCAAGGGCGAACAAAGCAGACAGCGCATTCTCGAGGAATCCAAAAGCATCATTTTGGAAAAGGGCATCGAGAAACTGAGCCACGGCGCAATCGCCGAACGTCTTTCCCTAACGAAAAGCGCCGTCCACTGGCACTTCCCCTCCAAAGACGATCTGCTCAAGGCGCTCATCGAGGACTACCTCGAGCACCTGAAGGCCGAAGAGAATCGTCATGAAGCGCCCTTCATCGCTGCC
>CABUOH010000336.1 GCA_902493085.1 uncultured Sutterella sp.
TTCGCCTATCCGGTGACGATGCTCTTCACGGGTGCGGCCGCCGTGACGGCGGGCTTCGGTCAAGCCGGCATCAAGCTCGCGCTCCTCTCCGGCTTCTTCGCCTCCATGCCGTTCGCCTCTCAGGGCCTCGACTGGATCCTGCCCGCCGCCGTCGGCCTCGCCGCAGGCATCGCCCTGAGCCTCGTCATTCCGAAGAAGGCCTGACGCTTCGAGCACACCGGACAAACATCAAACAAAAGCGCCTTCGGCATTCACGCGGATGCCGAAGGCGCTTTTTCGTGCGGACGGCGATCCGTTCGTCACAAAAGATCGTCACAAAAGGTCGTCACAGAAGCTTCTT
Source organism: uncultured Sutterella sp. (assembly GCA_902493085.1). Classification (GTDB taxonomy): domain Bacteria; phylum Pseudomonadota; class Gammaproteobacteria; order Burkholderiales; family Burkholderiaceae_F; genus Sutterella. The sequence goes on from CABUOH010000336.1 coordinate 341, forward strand.
GAGCTTCTCCACGACCTCCACGTCGGCCGGCAGCCAGTCGACGCTGTCGAGTTCGCCGGGCGCGAGCCACTTCGCCGCTTCATGCTCCACGAGACAGATCTCGCCCTTCACGATGGACGCCAGGAAGCAGTGCATCGTGAGGTGAAACTTCGGATAGTCGCACTCAACCGTCGTCACGAGCGTCTTGGGCGAAATCGTCACCTTGAGCTCCTCCTCGATCTCGCGCACGATTGCCGCCTCGGGCGTTTCGCCGGGCTCCATCTTGCCGCCCGGAAACTCCCATCCGTCCTTGAAGTCGCCGTATCCGCGCTGGGTGGCGAGGATTTTGCCCTCATGCTCAATGATGGCTGCGACTACTTCGATCGTCTTCATGCCTTGCTTTCCTTCCTTTGAAAATCTTGTTGTTTATAAAATGCTTATGCTTCGCGCCCCGTCGCACGGCGCCGGCCGTGCGAAGAGCCGCGCCTCTCATGACTCGTCTCCGGCCATGGTGATGTAGGCGTAGATGTCCGGCCGGACGGGCACGTCGAGACGATAGTCGATCTCGAACGCGCGGTCGCCCGTTGCGGGGAGCGTCACCGGCACGGGTTCGCCATGCGCCTCAACTTCGCCGAGGAAGTAGAAGGCTTTGGCCTCGCCCTTGTCCTCCTTGTTGCGCCGAACAAAGAGAAAAATGCGGTTGTCCCGGTCTTCGGGCGTTCGCTTGAAAATGTGGTCGGCGTCGGCCGACGTGGTCCTGCGCTTCGTCTTCGAAAGCGCGACGATGCGCGAAGGCGAGACGAAGCGGTCTTCATAGGCGATCGCATCCTCGGCCTTGTGATAGTTGACGAAGACGGGAAGCGTCTTCGTCCGCTTTTCGTAGAAGTACCCGCCGATGTTCTGCGCATTCATGTTGGTCGGCCAGTTGAGAAGGCGGCAGACTTCCTCGTACGTGTACTTTTCGTACAAAACGAGATCGGTGCCCGCATGGCGCTTGGAGAATCTGGCCTCGTAGCGCGAGACCATGAAGCCCGCGAGCTCTGCGAGCATCACGCGGAATTCGCCGCTGCGCGCAAGCTCCTCCCGAAGCTGCTCCGCCATGCGCATGCCGCCCGCGCCGTCGTCCTCGACGAAGACGATGTCCCGCCGCTGCTTGGCCTCCTCCGCGGTCTTCACGAAGCGGTTCGAGAGGAAGCCGAAGACGCTCTCAAGATGCACGGCCGAAGGTTCGATGCCGTAGCGCGAAAGCCCTTCGCACAGTCCCGTCTCAAGATCGGTCCGTCCGGCAAGAAGGTCCCTGATGACGAGCGCCTCGGAAACGCGCCTCCCGGCTCCCGCCTTTGATGAGAGGAAGGCGAGCATGGCGGCCGCCCTCGGAGAAAGCCTGGTCGCATGGGACTTCTCGTACTTTTCGAGAAACGCTTGGTAGGAGCCGAACTTCTCGAAGAACTTGACGGCGTCGATCGAGCCGTACCGGTCGAAGTCGAGCAGGCCGGGGATCCGGCCGAGCTTGGCCTTGAGCTGCTCGTAGCTCGTGCGGATGAGCTTCGTGTCGTTGACGCTCGCGCGGTCGATCGACTCGTAGATGCGCTTGCGCACGATCGGATCGAAGTGCACGCTCGAGGCGCCCGGAATCTGCCTCAGATCGACGGCGAGCGCGCGGCGCATGTTGTCCTTGTTGTAGGAGCGGTCGTCGGAGAGCGCCACCGGAATGAGGAAGTTCGACTGGTAGTTCCCGATGAAGTCGAGAATGACGACGAACTCCTTGTCGGGCGCCTTTCGCAGGCCGCGGCCGAGCTGCTGCACGAAGACGATCGCGCTCTGCGTCGGACGCAACATGATGACCTGGTTGACTTCGGGAATGTCGACGCCCTCGGCGAAGATGTCGACCGTGAAGATGTAGTCGAGGCGATTCTCGCCCACGCCG
>CABUOH010000337.1 GCA_902493085.1 uncultured Sutterella sp.
ATCTTGACGAGTTGCGTGATGAGGCGCCGTTGGTCCTTTCTGTCGCCCTCGCGAAGAATGAGCCTCATCTCCGTGTAGCTCTCTGGCTTGCCGATGCCGTAGATCGCCGAAACGGTTGCGACGATGATCGTGTCCCGACGCTCGAGAATGGACTTCGTGGCGGCGAGACGCATCTGTTCGATATGCTCGTTAACGGCCGCATCCTTCTCGATGAAGAGGTCGCGTGCAGGCACGTAGGCCTCTGGCTGATAGAAGTCGTAGTAGGAAACGAAGTACTCGACAGCATTTTCGGGAAAGAAGTCCCGCATCTCTGCATACGTCTGAGCAGCGAGCGTCTTATTGGGCGCCATGATGAGCGCCGGCACCCCGAGACCCGCGATGACGTTCGCCATCGTGTATGTCTTGCCTGAGCCCGTCACGCCGAGAAGCGTTTGAAACATGACGCCGTCCTTCAGTCCTTCAGACAAAGCCTCGATGGCCTTGGGCTGATCGCCTGCGGGAGGAAACGGCTGATGAAGGATAAAGGGGGAGTCGGGATATCGGACGATCTGAGCCACGGGCGAACCTCGTTCAAGCATCTGACCAATGTCAGCAAAAGGATGAGTTGACGATTGTATGCCGTTTTAGAGAGATCCCGCAGTAACGCATACTCCTTATGCCGTCTGACAAATCTCGAAAGACCCGCAAAGAGCTGCAACACGAAGCAGCGCAAGCCATTTCTGTTGGTTATAGTGAAAGTCACCTCTTTTTCAACACGGGCACCCTCACAAAATGACTCGTCAATACTTTGCTCCCCTTGAACCCCGTCCCGATGATCCCATTCTCGGCCTCGTCGAACTCTACAAGAACGACCCACGTGAGACAAAAGTCAACCTCGGCGTCGGCGTCTACCTCAACAATGAAGGTACTCTGCCGCTCATGAAGGCGGTCGGCGCAGCCGAACGTCGCCTCGCCGAGCGCGGCGCCCCGCACGGCTACATTCCGATGTCCGGCATGCCCGGCTATTGCGCCGCCATACAGAAGCTCGTCTTCGGAGCCGCCAGCGAGGCCGTTCTCTCAGGCCGAATCGCCACCATCCAGTCCCTTGGCGGTACGGGCGCGCTTCGTCTCGGAGCCGTGTTCGCACACGAATACCTCGGGTTAACGAAGGCCGTCGTCTCCAACCCCACCTGGGGCAACCACATCACGCTCTTCGAGCATGCTGGTCTCAAAGTCGACCGCTATCCGTACCTCAACAAGGAAAAGAACGGCGTCGATTTCGAAGCGATGACAGCCTATCTTGAAGGGCTTGAAGCCGGTACGGTGGTGCTTCTGCACGCCTGTTGCCACAATCCGACGGGCTACGACCTCAATGCCGAACAGTGGGCAAAGATTACGCAAATCGTTCAGGAGCGTGACCTTCTCCCCTTCCTCGACATCGCCTACCAAGGCTTCGGTTCCGGGCTTGACGAAGATGCCGCCGCCGTGCGCGCTCTTTGCGACGCCGGCGTCTCCTTCTTGGTCTCGTCGTCGTGTTCGAAAAACTTCGGACTGTACGGCGAACGTGCCGGCGGGCTTCACATCGTCACGCCCAATGCCGGGGAAGCAAAGGTGGTCACCTCGATCATCAAGACCATCGTCCGCGCCGAATACTCCAACCCCGCCACGCACGGTTCGGCCATCGTCAACGAGATTCTCAACGACGATGAGCTCCGCGCATCCTGGGAAGAGGAAGTGACCGGCATGCGCACCCGCATCCGCTCAATGCGAGAGAGCCTAACGGCTGCGGGCGAGACCCTGGGCGCCGACCTCTCCTTCGCCGTGCGCCAGGCCGGCATGTTCTCGTTCACCGGCCTCAACGCCGAGCAAATGCTTGCATTGCGCGAAAAGTATGGCGTCTACGGCGTAGCCAACGGACGCATCTGCATAGCAGGGCTAAACACAAAAAATGTAACATACGTAGCCGAAGCGCTTGCTGGAGTATGGTAAGGCCACTACACAGGCACGAAGCATACCCTATTTGCGGTATTTTCAGCAAAAAAACTTGCCAAACCTAAAAATAATCCGATATACTTTGTGTCCTTGATTCCCCGATAGCTCAGTCGGTAGAGCGACGGACTGTTAATCCGCAGGTCGCTGGTTCGAGCCCAGCTCGGGGAGCCAAGTTAGATTGACCAATCCGACTTACCGGTCAATTCAAAGTACTCCCCGATAGCTCAGTCGGTAGAGCGACGGACTGTTAATCCGCAGGTCGCTGGTT
>CABUOH010000338.1 GCA_902493085.1 uncultured Sutterella sp.
CTGACAAGCAACCGCTTTAGTGCGCAAGCCGTCCGCTCCGTCCCCCGACTCCTTGGGAACGGGGCGGACGGTCCCCCAACCCCAACCGTCTCCACATCATGCAGAACACGCAGGCGCTTGACGAAACGCCCTACCGGGCCTTTCTCTACGACTATTTCGGACTCTTCTTCCGCGGCCTTCACGACGAGAGCTGGCGCAGCCGCTGGGCGGACGCCGCCCGCATATGCACGGCGCTCTGCGAAGACGACGCTGCGGTGCCCGATACATTGCCAGAGACGTTGCCCGACGCGCTCGACATCGAGCGCGCCTGCGCAACCGCCTTTTACGGCGTGGGCGCCGAAACGGTCCCGCTCGCCCAGAGCTGCTGGGAAAACGACAAGCAGCTGCACTGCGGAGACGCCTGCCGCAAGTGCCGCGAACTCTATGCGCGGCACGGGCTCGTGAACGACTGCCCGGACCATCTGCCCGACGACCATGCGGGCATCGTGCTCCCGTTTGCGGCCGAACTGCTGCGCCGCGGCGAAACCGAAGCGCTTCGCAGCTTCATCGTGCACGGCATCGGCAGCTGGTGGCCCAAGGCCGAAGCCGCGCTTCGCGCGCGTCCGGAATGGACCTCGCTCTCGCCCGTGCTCGAAACCTTCGGGCGCTTCCTCGCGCGCGAAATCGACGCGGTGAAGAACGAAGCCCGCTGACGGTCGAGCGCACCCAAAATCTCATGCAACCCCAACCTCAGACCACCGACAAAAGGAACAATCCCATGCAGAAGAAACTTACGCTCCTCGCCGCAGCCGCGCTCCTCGCGCCCGTCGCCTCGCAGGCCGCCGACATTCAGATCTACGGCGCCATCGACACGGGTCTCGTCTTCCAGAGCGTCGACCAGGACCGCGCCGGGTCCGACCGCACGAGCAGCCTCAAGATGAATTCGAGCGTCACCGCTCCCAACCGCTGGGGCCTTCGCAGCACCGAAGACCTCGGCAACGGCCTCAAGGTCGGCTTCAACCTCGAAGGCCAGTTCGGCTCCGACGACGGCACGATCGTCAACAGCCGCCTCTTCCAGCGCATGAGCCAGGTCTGGGTCCGCTCCGACACGTACGGCACGCTCGTCATGGGCCGCTCCGGCGCGCTTCGCAGCGGCATGGGCACGACCGGCATCTGGGGCTTCAAGGTTTCGCCGTTCAGCAACTCCTGGGGCGAATATCTCGTCGGCTCCAAGTACATCATGCCGGGCGTCTTCGGCGGTCTCGACAACGCCATTACCTGGCAGTCCCCCGTCATGAGCGGCATGCAGGTGCATCTCCAGTACTCCTCCAAGATGAACCAGGTCACCGACACGACGGGCGAAGAATTTGAAGGCTCGTCCGACCGCACCTGGGCCGCCGGCCTCACCTACACGAGCGGTCCGCTCCACGTCGCGGCCGTCCTCGACAGCATTCTCTACGGCAACAAGGACGCCGCCCACGACTACGACGACTCGCTCATGGGCAGCGTCGGCGCCGCCTACCAGTTCGACGGCTGGAAGCTCTTCGGCTCCGCCGCCGCGTTCACCGGCATGAAGGGCTCGAGCTTCCTCGGCCACAAGGATCTCGGCACTTTCAAGCCCCTCGTCAATGGCTTTGACGCCGCCACCTACAAGGGCTACAGCCTGCAGATCGGCGCCGAAGTGAAGGCCGGCACGGGCACCGTCAAGCTCAATGCGGGCTGGATGGACGCTCAGGTCGACGAAACCTACACGACCGAGAAGCTCCACGACACCGACCGCATCGGCGTTGCCGCGGGCTACGTGCATCCGCTCTCGAAGCGCACGAGCTTCTACGCGGGCGCAGGCGTGACGCGCACCTCGAGCTCGGTCGATGCCGACGCCACCCCCGTCGTCTACGAAGCCATGACGGGTCTCCTTCACATGTTCTGATGAAGGCGGCCAAAAGCCGCGAGCCCCCTCGCCCGCGGCAGGGCCGACCCGCGCCGCATGCCGATCGAACGTGATCTAGGGAAAATACCGTTTCGATCCCGCACGGCGCATGTGCCACAATCACTGAAGGTTCCGGATCCTTGGGATTCGGGACCTTCTCGTTTTTGCCTTCTCATTTTTGGTTTACCGTCAGCCCGCACGCACCCCCGAACCGACATGAACCGCGAACATCTCACTTCAGAACAGGTCTGGCTTTTGCTCGCCGTCTGGGACACGAGGTCCCTCACGCTTGCCGCAAGAGAGCTCGGCGTGAGCACCGCCACCGC
>CABUOH010000339.1 GCA_902493085.1 uncultured Sutterella sp.
CTGCTACGGCACCTACGGAGGTCCCGCGCACAAGGCTTTCTACTCTGCGATGAAGACGCTCGAAGGTCCCAACGCTGCGGGCGCCTGGGCCTTTTCGACGGGGCTCGCCGCCACGACGACCCCGCTCTTTGCCTTCGTGAAGGCGGGCTCGCACGCGCTCTTTTCGGATTCGATCTACGGGCCCACGCGCGAATTCGCCGAGGAAATTCTCGGCGCGATGGGCGTCGACGTGGAGTTCTTCGATCCGTGCGCGTCGCCCGAGGCGATCGAGGCCCTGATGCGGCCCGAAACGACGCTGCTCATGATGGAGAATCCGGGCTCGCACTCGTTTGAGATGTCGGACGTGCCCGGCATCGCGGCCGTCTGCCGTCGGCACGGCGTGACGAGCGTCATCGACAACACCTGGGCGACGCCGCTCTACTTCAAGCCGCTTGACCACGGCGTCGACATGGTCGTGCATGCCGCGACGAAGTTCATCGCGGGGCATTCCGACCTCACGATGGGCGTCGTCGTCTGCAATGCGCGCGTCTGGCCCGCGGTCTACCGCACTGCGGTGAGGCTGGGCCAGGCGGCTTCGGCCGACGACGTCTATCTCGCCTACCGCGGGCTTCACACGATGGGCGTGCGTGTCGAGCATGCCGCGAGATCGGCCGAGAAAATCGTGCATTGGCTGCTCGATCGGTCCGAGGTCGAGACCGTGCGATGGCCGGCGCTTGCGTCCGACCCTTCACACGCGATCTGGAAGCGGGACTACACGGGTGCCACGAGTCTCTTCGCCGTCGTCTTCAAGCCTGAATATGCCGGGAAGCTCGCGCCCTTTGTCGACGCGCTCAAGCTGTTCGGTCGCGGGTATTCGTGGGGTGGCTATGAGAGCCTCCTCATCCCGGGCTACGGCACGCGGACGGTTCGGGGCGCGGACTTTTCGCGCATGGTGCGCATTGCGGTGGGACTTGAGTCGGCTGACGACTTGATTGCGGACCTCGCGCAAGGCCTGGAGCACCTCAGGAGTTGAGGCGCGCCTGCGACGGGGCGGCATTGATCGTGCGGTCTTCGGCTTGCAAAGCTTGCCAACTGCCGCCATAATTTCCGACTATCAGGACGGGCTTCGTCGCGGGGACAATCGTCGCGATGGAGCATTGGAAGAGAACATCAAAGCCGAAAACGGCAGGCGAAGGAACGAGAAGAATCATGACAGAAGAAGAGAAGACGGAGACGTCGGAGAAGGCGGCCGACGGCGTTCGCCGCGTGCGGCGCACCAAGCGCATCCGTGTACAGCATGCGTCCGAGATCGGCGCCCTTGTTCGTCTGGCCCGCCGGCGTCTGGGCATGTCCCAGACGGATGCCGCCATCTGCTGCGGTGTGGGGCGGCGCTTTCTGGTGGAGCTTGAAAACGGCAAGCCCACGGTGCAGCTCGACAGAGTGCTTGTCGTGCTCGACACGCTCGGCATCGGCCTCACGGTCGGCGGCCCGGGCGTCTCGTTTACGGCCGAAGAGCTCGCTCAGGCCACCGTCAAGCGCGAGCCGGGCGAGGCGCCTCATGTGTGGGAAGCCGAGTTCGTGACGGGCGTGGAGACGCCCGGGGTCCTGGCTGACTCCGACAAGCCTCATCGCGGCCGCACGCCGGGGAGCATCGCCCTCAAGTACCGCCGCATGTCCTCGGTCAAGGACGAGGACGGGAGCATGCTCTTTGAGACGACCGAAGAGGAGCCGCCCGCCCCGAAGCGCGAAGAGCGCGTCGAGGTGAATCTTCGCCAGGCAAAGCGCCGCGCCAAGCCGGCTGAGCCGGCGCAGAAGGCGCCCGCTGAAGTTCAGGAAGAACCGGCCGCCGCATCGGGTGCCGACGGCGAATCGAACTGATTTCGTTCATTGTGATTGCGTTCATTGCGTCCGCCGCCTTCGCGTGCGGCGCGGCGCCGCAGATGAAATGACGGGTCGAACGTCTGAAGACGTCCGGCCCGTTTTTGGTCAAGGCGTGGCCGGATACACAGTATCCCGCCCTGGTCAAGCGACGTTGTGTTCGTCAGATGCTTAATGTACGCACGCTCCGGTACGCCGCGGTTGAAGCGAGTGTGCAGTGGACCTTTCTGGCCTGGCAGAACTTCAAAAATCAGCGAAAAGTGGGAACAGCCCCCATCAGGCCGTTCAAATAGACTTTGCGGATGTCTTTGTCGCTTCTGATTTTTTCATGAAAAGATGAGAGCGGAGCACGTAAAAACTCCTG
>CABUOH010000340.1 GCA_902493085.1 uncultured Sutterella sp.
GTGTCCGCCGTTGGCGTAGGAAAGCCGCCCCGTCCTGCGGTCGAGAATCCCCATCCAGAGCGTGACGAACATGCAGTTGGGATTGTTGGCGGCCAGATGGTCGTTGACCTTTCGCATCGCCTCGGCGGGCCCGAGGCCGTCCTTGAAGGCGTTGCGCGCGAGGGTGAGCGTCACGAACATGAAGAGCGCGGCGGAGACGCCCTTGCCGGAGACGTCGCGGTCATTCGGGAGTTCAAAGACGTCGTAGAAGTCCCCGCCCACCTCCTTGGCTGCGTTCATGAGGGCCGCGGCCTCCATGCCCTCGGCATGGAATCCGCCCGAGGCGTCGGGCAGCATGCCGAGCTGAATCTCGTGGGCGGCGTTGAGTTCGCCCTCGATCGAATGCTGCCGCGCGAGCGACGCCTTGAGGTCCTCGATGTTCTTCTCAAGCGCCACGACCATGCTCGAAAACGCACGGGAGACCTGTCCGATCTCGTCGCGCTGGTGCTGCGGAAGGCCGCCCACGATGGCCTTGAGGCGGCGGGCGGTGTCGCCCTTGACGAAGTCGAAGGCCTCGAGCCTCCCTGCCGCTTCCGACACCAGCCTCAGGGGCTTCAGGAACCACGTGACCATCAGGAGGCCGAACAGGCCGATCACCCAGGATACGAGCACGACGATGCCCGCGAGCTTGAGCGCATAGGCCTCTGCCGGCTCCTTGATCCAGCTCATCGGCACGCTCGCGTGCAGATACCAGTCGAGGGCCTTCACGTATCGGATTGAATAGAGCGCCTCCGCGCCTGCGCGGCTTGCGATGCGCATGACGCGCTCGCCCGAACGGGCGGCCTTGAGATCCTCGGGAGAGGCGGCTGCGTGAAGCGCCTGCGCGTCGGGGCCCTTGGCCGCCACGATGCGCCCTTCGCCCGTCGAGATGCTGACGGCGGCTGCGTCGCTTACGCCCAACGAGCGCACCGTGTCCTGAAGGTGGCCTTCGAGCACGCGGGCGTGCTCGGGCACCTGTTCTTCAAGGTAGTCGAGATTCTGCATGACGATCACGGTGTAGCCCGTAATCTTGCGGACGGCGACCAAAAAGGGAACGTTTTCCTTGTCGCCCGCCCTGAGGCGTATGAAGGTGAAGTAGTCGCGGTAGAAGTTGCCGCCTTCGTTTCTCAGGTACTCCTTGAAGGGCACCCCGAAGACGTCGTCGGCATTCTGGCGGATCATGCGGCGCGCCAAGGGCGACAGATAGAGATATTCGCCCCATTCGCTCACGACGGCCGTCTCCGTCCCCCAGGCGCGGGACGTGAAGGCGAGAATGTTGTGGAAGTCCTGGAATTCGCCCTCGCCGATCGCGGTCTCGATTTCGTCGAGCATCGAGATGATGTCGTCCTTTTCGATCGCGACCTTTTCATTGACGAGCGTCTGCCCGTTGAGATAGGAGAGCCCGATGTCCTCCTCGAGAATCTGCGTGATCTTCTCGAACTTGTCCTCGGCCGCAGCCACGGAGCGCGCAACCGTGTCCGTATACGCAAAGTAGACGAGCGGGCACGAAACGATCGTCACGATCGCGGCAAGCATGAAGACGAGCTTGGTGCGTAGGGAAAGAGGCCTCATGATCTTGAATTCGAACTCAGGGAAGAATCCTGCTTGACATTCAGTCCATTTTATCAGGCCGGCCGTTGCCTTCGCATCATGTCCGCCCACTCATGTCCGCCCGCGTAGCTGCGTCAGGCCGCACCCGCCCAAAACACTTCGGGCGCCGTTTCCGTCAACGGCGCCCGAAGTCCGAACGAAGGCCGGCCTTGCCTAGAAGCCTTCGGCCGGAATGAAGCTCGCCTTGGGATGACCGCACTCGGGGCAGGTCCAGTCCTCGGGAAGATCGTTGAAGGGCGTGCCCGGTTCGATGCCGAAGTCGGGAAGGCCTTCCTCGGGATCGTAGACGAACCAGCACACCTTGCACTGCATGCGCATCTCGGGCGTGATGCGGGAGCGCATCAAGCGATCGAGCGCGTCGCTCACCTGAGCGCCCGCAAGGGTGGTGGGCAGAGCGTCTTCATCCTTTTCAATTTCGTCCATATATTCTCCTCAAACGGGTTCGCCGCCGATGGCGCCGCGCGCCAGGTCCTTTTCAATCCAGTCGATCATTTCCCGGCAGCGTTCGACGGCGTCGTCATAGGCTTCGCAGGGCGAGGCCACCTCGGGCGGGATCACCGCGCAGACGTAGGCGTCAAGGAGCGGCTT
>CABUOH010000341.1 GCA_902493085.1 uncultured Sutterella sp.
ATGCACGATGCCGGCGGCGCCCGCTGCCAAAGCAGCCTTCACCATGACGCCGTCGTCGTCAACGTGGGAATACACGATGTCGACGCGGGGCAGGGCGCCGTGAGCCTTGACATAGGCCTCAAGCGCCTCGAGCGTGAAGGGGGTCTCCTGGGTGTGAGGCTTCTCGGTCCTGCCGATGAATTCGACGTGCGTGCCCGCAATCATGCCGATCATGCCGAGATCGGGCCCGCGGAAGGTGGCGACGTTGGTCGGATGCGTCTTCGTCGCATCGCGCGCCGAGACGATCACGTCGTTCAGGGCGATCATCACGCCGCGACCGCGGGCCTTCGGGTCTGCGGCGATGCGCACGGCGTTGAGAAGGTTGAGCGGGCCTTCGGCCGAGAGCGCAGTCGCGGGGCGCATGGCGCCCGTCAGCACCACAGGCTTTTCGCTCTTGAGAACGAGGTTGAGGAACCAGGCGGTTTCCTCCATCGTGTCGGTCCCGTGCGTGATGACAACGCCCGAGACGTCTTCGCGATCGAGCGCCTCCTGAACGGCATGCGCAAGCGTCATCCAGACCTTCGAGGTCATCGAGCTCGAATCGATGTTCGAGACCTGCGCGGCCTCGACTTGCGCCACGTCGGCGAGCATCGGCACGGCCGAAAGCAGGTCGGCGACGCCCAACCCCTGAATGCTGTAGCCCGTCATCTGCGTGGCGCTCGCGCCCGAACTGACGATGGTGCCGCCCGTGGCGAGAATCACGACTTTGGAAGCGCACTGCGCCATAAACCGTCTCCTTTTATCTGTACAAATGGCCTGAGGCATGAAGATGACAAAGGATACATCGTCCCGAGCGAGAAGGCCTTGTCCCTCGGCGCCATTCATCCCCGCAGCCATGCCCGGAACGGCCGGATTCACCGTGATTGCTGCCGAAAAAGAAAGGCTCCTGCGCAGAAAGCGTGGAGCCTTTCTCAATCAATTCCCTAACGGGATTACTTTACAGTCACGAGCTGCACAAGTTCGAGCGTCATCTCGAGCGACTTGTGCAGGCTCGGGAGCGGCAGGAATTCGGCATAGCTGTGGAAGTTGCACGCGCCCGTGAAGTAGTTGGGCGTCACGAGTCCCTTGGCGGAGAGCGCGGAGCCGTCCGTGCCGCCGCGCATGGCGATCGTGTTGGTTTTGATGCCGAGGTTGTCGGCCGCGGTGTAGAGGAGGTCGACCGGCCGCTTGTCGTCGCCCAGACTGTCGGCGATGTTGTCGTAGACGTCGGTGATCACCGCTTCGATGACGGCGCGCGGATGCTGCGCGCGCACGGCCTCGACCGCTTCCACCACGAAGGCCTTGCGGGCTTCGTAGCGCTTTCTGTCAAAGTCGCGGATGTTCATCGTGAGACGGCATTCGGCGGCGTTGGCCGAGCAGTCCGTGAACCACCAGTAGCCTTCCTTCCCTTCCGTGTGCTCGGGCGTCTGCAGGCGGTCGAAACGGTTGATGAGGTCGGTCGCCACGAGAAGGGGATTCACGAGAACGCCCTTGGCGCTCATCGGGTGTGCCGTCACGCCCTCGATGCGGATGGAAACCGACGCGGCGTTGAAGGTCTCCCACACGATTTCGCCCAAGGCGCAGCAGTCGATGGTGTAGGCGAAGTCGACCTTGAACTTCTCAAGGTCAAGGAGTTTCGAGCCGCACAGGCCGATCTCCTCGTCGGGCACGAATGCCACGCGGATGTCGCCGTGCGGACGGTTTTCACGGATCACGACGGAGAGCATCGTCATGATGTTGGCGACGGCCGCCTTGTTGTCGGCGCCAAGCACGCTCGTGCCGTCCGTGAAGACGATGTCCTGACCCGCATAGGCGGCAAGTTCCGGATGCTCCTCAAGACGCACCCAAATGTCCTTCTCAGTGTTGAGGAGAACGTCTCCGCCTTCGTAATGAATCACCTGCGCCTTCACGTCGGGCGAGAGGCTCACGGGCACCGTGTCGAGATGTGCGACCCAGCCCACGGCCGGCGCGCCTTCGACGTTGGCGGGCAGAAGCGCCGTCAGAATGGCGTGGTCGTTGAGTTCGATCTCGACGAGCCCGAGCGCCTTGAGTTCCTCGGCAAGAAGCTTGGCGAGTTCGCGCTGGCCTTCCGAGCTCGGGACGCACCCGGTCTTGGGGTCGCTCTCGGACGAAACGGCGACGTAGCGCAGGAAGTTGTCCTTCAGTTCGGAGACGTAGGGAAGATTGCTGTCGGT
>CABUOH010000342.1 GCA_902493085.1 uncultured Sutterella sp.
GGGGAGCCGTGAAAACTCCGACAGTAGCCGGCAGACGCGCCCGACGCCGCACAAGCGTGCGGCAGACATTGAGCATCGGCATTCAGCATTCAACATCAGGCATTACCCTGCCTCCGACACGATTCGAAACGTTTTGCGCGCATACTTCACGGTTGACATGACTTTTCAATCGAAGGATTCCCCATGCAGGCAAACCCAACCGAAGCGCCCGCCGCCTTCACGGCCGACGCCGTTCTGAGCGCCTATGAGGCGCTTCCCGCCGAACTGCGCCCCCTTTACGCGCACATCCACTGCGGCAGCGCCGCCATTCTTGCCGCGCTGGGCCTCACGGCCGAAGGCAACGAGATTCTGGAAGCTGCCGTCGAAGCCGTTCCGCAGCTTGCCGATGATGCCGAAGCCTTCAACCGCGACAAAGCCGCCGAGGACGGCGCGCTCATCGGACTCCTTCATGCATTGGCGGAAGCCTGCGCCGAAAGCAAGAGCCCGCTTCTCGTCTCGCTCGACGCCTTCTGGGGTGCGATCGCCGCATCGCCCGTCGTCACGGGCGCCGACACGAGCAACGACGAAGATCCGCTCGAACACTACCTTTACGACAATACTGACCTCACCGGGCTCGTGGGCGCCTACTGGGATCTTCAGGGCGTGCTCGAACTCGTCTTCGGCGGCCCCGTCAGGGACTTCGACTTCAAGGGAAGCCTCATCGAGCTTACGACCGACGCCATCTCGACGGCCGACCTCAACAAGAGCCTGAGGCGTCTTTCGTCCCAGTCCCGAGCCTGCTTTGCCTGGGCCCACAACAAGATCGTCTCGATGCTCCGCGCCGTCACGAACGACGATCTGAAGACGCTTGAAAGGAAGCTTGAGGCTTCGGGCATCCGTCCGCACTTCATTCCCGCCGTGCTTGAACAGGTCAAAGCCTCGCGCGTAAGCGCAGAGGTGCTCAACGCCGACGCCCGCCGCTTCTCGCCCTTCGAGCGCAGCCTCGACGGCGTTCACGAACAGTTCTGGAGTCTTCAGCGGGCCGTGAGCCAAACGGCCGACCATCCGGTCAGGTTCACCTTTGCGCTCCTTCTCTGCGCACTCGCCGCCATGCTCGAGTGCCGCCCCGAAGACATCGACGCGCGCACGTCCACCCGCATCGAGGGACTCGAAGAGCTTGACGCAGCCCACTTCGGCCTTGCGCTCCACCTCGCCGCGCTCATCTCAGGCGTGGAGCTCGTCGATTCGAAGGACGAGACCATGGACGTCGCCCGCAGCTTCGATGCGGCCTGCGGCGGCGCCGAGACGCGCTGCGCGCTCTGCATTCCGCTTACGTTTGCAGCCAACGCCGTCTTTGCCTACATGAACGACAAGGAGGCCATGGACGCGCTCTACGCCCGCCTGGGCCTCTCGCAGGGCGGCGCCGAAGATCTCGAGCCTTCGCTTGAAGCCCTCAACGCCTTCCTCGTCCTGCATGCGCCGTCTGACAGCGACCAGCCGATCATTCAGAAGCTCTTCGCGGAGACGTCTTCCCAAAGCTACGACGTCGGCGAAGCCTCCGAGCGCTACGCCTCGCTCCTCATCGACACGCTGCAGAAAATGGACGAGGAAAACCGCGCAATCCTCACGCAGAACATCGTCACCATGGGCTTCGTGCTCAGTGCGGTTCTCTCCAAGCCGCACGACGAGGTCGTCAAGGTCTATGAAGATGCCTTCCCGGGACTGCCCTCCGTCAACCCGCTCATCGTGCTGAGCATGACCGTGCAGCACGCCGCCCAGCAGCTCGCGCTCCGTTGCACGGAGGCGATGGAAGCCGCCCACGCATAACAGTCCGCATCGTCAAGGATCTGCGCAACGGCAAAACGCCCGCCCGGGAATGCTTCCCCGGCGGGCGTTTCTTTTTTCCGAGTCGCCTGTCCGCTCAATGCTTGAGCGCGGCCAGCGCAGCGAAGGGGTTGGGCTTTTCTGCCTCGACCTCTTCGTCGCTCGTGTTTTCATAGGCCATTTCGCAGTCGTCGTGCAGCGGCATGGCCGGCAGCGACAGAATGGCCTCCTCCTGGACCCAGTCGGCCACGGAGAGGCTGCGGCTGCCCACGATGACCTCCTCGTCGTCGCCTTCCTCGTCGAGGGGCAGCGCATTGGCCTCGGCCTCGGTCTTCGTGAAGCGGAAGGTGAGCTCGCGCGCGACTTGAACGCTCACGGGTTCGTTGCATCGGGCGCACTGCATGACGG
>CABUOH010000343.1 GCA_902493085.1 uncultured Sutterella sp.
TGGCGGCTTCGCCGACCGAGATTTGGTCGAGCGAACGTCCGAAGTAGGTGCGGGCGGCGCTCTGGAAGCCGTAGGCTCTCTGTCCCAGATAAATCTGGTTCATGTAGATCTCAAGGATCTGGTCCTTTGTGAGGTTCTTCTCTATCTTGAAGGACATCGCGATCTCGTAGAGCTTGCGCGTGTAGGTGCGCTCGGACGAGAGGAAGAAGTTTCGTGCCACCTGCTGCGTAATGGTCGAGCCGCCTTGGCCGCGCCGGCCCGTCAGGGCGTTGGAGAGCGCGGCACGGATGATGCCGGTGATTTCAATGCCCGGGTGCTCGTAGAAGCCGTCGTCCTCGGCGGCGAGAATGGCATGCTTGACGTGTTCGGGCACTTCGGAGAGGCGCACGAAGTCGCGGCGCTCCTCGCCGAACTCACCGATCAGTTTGCCGTCTGCGCTCCAGACGCGAAGCGGCACGCGCGGACGATAGTCGGCGAGCGTGTCGATCGGAGGAAGCTGCCTGTAGATGAAGGCAAAGACGAAGACGGCGAGCAGAATGCCGGATGCGATGCCGGCCGCTGCAATGCCGAATAGCCATGTCAGAATCGAGCCCGCGCGCGAGGATTTGCGCGCCGGCTTCTTTCTGGCGGTGGTGGTGCGTTTGGTCTGTGTCACGTGGATGCGTCGTCGTGAATGTGTGAGGACGGAAAGAGAAAAATGGAAAACGGCCGTCGTGTGCGGCCGTGTCGGCGGGATGTGACGATTCTAATCGAGAAGATGCTCAGGCGGAGTTTGGCAGGGGGCTTGATCCATTTTCGAATAGGGGTCTTTTGTATGGAAATGCAAGGTTTCTGGAGCGCGCGGTGTTGTATTTTTTGTACGTCACCGGCTTGCGGACCGCGGCTTCTTCGTGTGAGTTGCTGCGTGGGGAGCGCTTGAGCGTCGTAGCGCCATTGGATTTCGGGTGATAATGTACGAGTTTGGAAAAGCCTCGATGGAAATAATAAAATGCAGGAATCCGTTTTCAGCATGCCGGTTGTCGTCAGTGAGTCGTCCATCGATCTTCTCGGACATGTCAATAATCGAGAGTACATGCGCTGGATGGAGATTGCGGCTACGGCACATGCGGCTTCCTTGGGTTGGAGCTTTGATGCGCTTCGCTCAGCGGGGTGCGTGTGGGTTGTCCGTCAGCATTGGATCGAATATCTGCGTCCGGCGCATCTGGGCGACGAGCTCGTCGTGGCGACCTGGGTGGAGAATGTTAGAAGACTGTCTTCCCTGAGGCGCTATGCCGTTCTTCGAGGCGAAGAACTCCTGACCGTGGGAGCCACGGAATGGGTGCTCATCGACTATGAGAAGCGTATGCCCGTACAGATTCCTGACGACATGCGCGTTTCGTTTCAGCCGATTGCACCGGATGCCGAGGTTCTCAAAAAGATGGGCATTCGGCGGATGGTCCGCTTTGCGCCAAGTGCGGGAGTCGCTTCAGCGCCCAAATGAGGAACTATGGAATACACCGTCAAAATTGAAGATGTCACATTCGGCTACGGCAGTCGCTTGATACTGCAGAATGTGTCCATGAAATTCGGTGCCGGCAAGGTGGTTGCAATCATGGGCGGCTCCGGCATGGGCAAGACGACCCTGCTCAAGCTGATCGGCGGGTTGCTGACTCCCCAGAACGGGCGAGTAGAGGTGACGGGCGAAACGCTTGATCCGTCGAACCAGAAGCGACTGTATCGCATACGCCGGCGCATGGGCATGCTTTTTCAGTTCGGCGCGCTTTTTACCGACCTTTCAGTTTTTGACAACGTGGCCTTCCCAATGCGCGAGCAGACGGACCTTGACGAGGAGACGATTCGAGATCTGGTGCTTATGAAGCTCAATGCCGTGGGCCTGAGAGGGGCCGCGCATCTGATGCCGTCGGAGATTTCGGGGGGCATGGCGCGTCGCGTCGCGCTCGCGCGCGCCATCGCGCTTGATCCTGCGCTCATCATGTACGACGAGCCGTTTGCGGGTCTGGACCCGATTTCGCTCGGCGTCACCGCAAACCTGATACGCAAGCTCAACGATGCGCTGCATTCCACGTCGATCATCGTGACTCATGACGTCGCGGAGACCTTCGAGATCGCAGATTACGTCTATATGATCAATGCGGGTCGCGTGGCGGCCGAAGGCTCTCCTGAGGAGCTCTGTCGTTCCGAGGAACCTTTTGTCAAGCAGTTCA
>CABUOH010000344.1 GCA_902493085.1 uncultured Sutterella sp.
CGCCACTCATCATGCAGCGCCGCCTATTTGTTCAATGCCTTCTAGGGAGCCCGCTCCTCGCAGTCCTTCCCGCCCGCGCAGCCGATCCCGAGCTCAAGTTCGATGAAATGTATGCCGGCAACTCCGTTCTGGGTCTTCAGTTCTCCGACAAGCTCAAGTCCCTCTCAGGCAAGCGGATCCGCATCCGCGGGTTCATGGCGCCTCCTCTCAAGGCTGAAGCCGCCTTTCTCATCCTCACCAGAGAACCCGTGAGTCTCTGTCCCTTCTGCAACTCCGATCAGGACTGGCCCGACAGCATCATTCTCGTGAGACTCGCGCGCGAGCAGGCCTTCGTGCAGAACAATCGCCTCATCGAAGTATCGGGACGGCTCGAAATCGGCAGCGAAACGGATCCCGAAACAGGCTTCGTGAGCCTCGTTCGACTCGTCGACGCCCGCTACGAGGTGGTCTGATGACGGAGTTGCTCAAGCTCGAAGACGTCAGACTGGACGTTCACGACGGCGCCTGCATGCGCACGCTTCTCGACATCGAGCACTTTTGCCTAAGTCCCGGCGAGATGCTCGCCGTTCGCGGCGCGAGCGGATCGGGCAAGACCACCTTTCTCAAGCTCCTGTCGTGCATTGCGACACCGACCCGCGGACGCGTGATTTACGGAGACACCGAAATCTCCGTGCTCTGCGAATCCGACCGAGACCGCTGGCGCGGCCGGCACGTCGGCTTTCTCTTTCAGGACTTCAGGCTCTTCGACGGCCTCACCGCGCTCGAAAACGTTCTGCTTCCCTTCACCTTCCGCGCCCGCACCCTGTCAAACGCTCAAAAGCGCGGCGCGGCCGACTTTCTCAATCTGCACGGCGTCAATCCGAACACGCGCGCCGGCCTGCTCTCTCGAGGCGAGATGCAGCGCACGGCGCTCGTCCGGGTGCTGATGCAGTCGCCGAGCATCATTCTTGCTGATGAACCTACGGCAAGCCTTGACGCTGCCCGGGGCGAACAGGCGGTCGCCGCTCTCGTCGCAGCGACCGAGGCGCTCGGCGCCTCACTTGTGCTCGTGAGCCACGACGAACGCGTGCTCAGCCACTTTGAGCGTCAAATGACGCTCTCCGACGGACGCCTCACCTCAAGGATCTGATTCATGAACGTCCTCATGCTTCTCCGAAGCGAACTGCGCCGAAGCGCAGCCGTGCTTGCCGGCATCGCCGCCGTGCTTGCGCTCTCGCTATCGATTTCAATCGCAACCGGCATGACCGACAGGATGTTGAGGCACGCCTCAGCTCAAGCCGCGGACAGGTTCGACCTTCTGATCGGCGCAAAAGCGAGTCCTGCGTCGCTCCTGCTCGGCACCGTCTTCCTGCGCGACGAACCGCTCCCCCTCGTCCCGCTCTCCGTCATGAAGGATCTTGACGCCGCACACGGCGTCAAATGGGCCGCGCCAGTCGCCTTCGGCGACCGTGCGGGCGAGCACCCCATCGTCGGCACGACGTCAACGCTCGTCACCTTCGGCGGAGAAGTCAAGCCCACGGAAGGCCGCCTCTTTGAATCGCCCTTTGAAGCCGTCGTCGGCGCCGAAACACCCTACCGCATCGGCGACGAGATCGTCCCCATGCACGGCCGAACGCCGGGCGCAGGCCGCGCACACGATCACGGACACCTCAAAGTCGTGGGCAAGATGCCCGCAGGAGGCACGCCCTGGGACCGAGCCGTCATGATTCCGATCGAGGCCGTCTGGGCCACCCACTCCATGACGCAGCATGAAGCCTTCCCCCATGGAGACCACGACGACAAGCGCACGCACCCGCTCGGCGTCTTTTCCGAAGACAACTTCAAGACGCTTCCCGGCGTCTCGGCCGTCGTCGTGAAGCCCGACTCCTTCGCGAGTGCCTATCGACTTCGCCAACAGCAGTCTCAACGCACGCTCGCGGACCATGACGGCGGCACCATCAGCCTGATGGCCGTCTTTTCGGGAGAGGTGCTCGTCTCGCTTCATTCGCTCCTCGGCGGCGCAAGCGAAGCCGTCACGATCACGGCCCGCCTCACGCTCCTTGCAGCGCTTGCCGCCACGCTCATCATGGGGGTGATGCTCGGCGAGCTTCGCAGGCCCGCGCTCGAACAGCTTCGCGTCCTTGGAGCCCCTCAGCGATACATTGCGTGCCTCGTCTGGTGCATCGTCATGACGGTCGTCGCTGCGGGGACCGCGGGCGGCC
>CABUOH010000345.1 GCA_902493085.1 uncultured Sutterella sp.
CCATGCGCAGATTGATGGAAATGGAAAAGGCGCTTCGCGAAATCGTCCTGCGAAGCGCCTCTCGGGCGGGTGTTCGTCCGGCCTCAGGCCTTGGCGAGGCTCATGATGACGTCGGCCGCGAGATTGGGCGTGTCGGCGAGAAGGCTCTCGTGCATGGCCGAGAAGCGTTCCTCAAGCATCCTGCGGCGGGCCTCGTTCTGAAGCGCGTCCTCGAGCGCGTGGGAGATCGGACCGGGTTCGCAGAAGAACTGCAGGAATTCGGGCACCACGTTTTCGCCTAGCAGAATGTTGGGAAGCGACACGCAGTGAATGAGCGCCTTCTTCTGCATGATCATGCCCGTGAGGGCCGGCATCTTGTAGCCCACGACCATCGGCTTCTTGTAGAGCGCGCACTCAAGCGCGGCCGTGCCCGAAGCGACGAGCACCGCGTCGGCCGCCTCGATCGTGCGGTGGCTTTCGCCCGTGACGATCTTCATCGCCTGCGCAAGCCTCGGATAGAGGCTCGCCACCTGCAGGATGCGGGTGCGGGGCTGTTCGTCGACGGCGGGAATGAGCACGTGCGCGTCGCCGCTGCGCGCAAGCAGGCGTTCGACGGCATCGAAGAAGACCGGCGCGCAGCCCTTCAGTTCATCCACGCGCGAGCCCGGCATCACGGTGACGACGGGCAGGCCGTCGTCGGGAATGCCGAACTGCAGGCGCGCTCCTGCCGTGTCGGGCTCCATCGGGATGATGCCCGCAAGCGGGTGCCCGACGAAGGTGGCGGGCACGCCCGCCTGCCGGTAGATCTCCTTCTCGAAGGGAAAGACGAGAAGCATGTGGTCGACCGCGCGCCGAATCGTCTGAATGCGTTCGGGACGCCAGGCCCAGATGGAGGGGCTCACGAAGTGCACGGTCGGAATGCCGCGGCGGCGGAGCTTTTCCTCGACCGTCAGGTTGAAGTCCGGCGCATCCACGCCGACGAAGACCTGCGGCATCGAGTCGCCGAAGCGCGTGATGAGGTCGCGGCGAAAGCTCAGAAGCCGGGGCAGGTGCGTGAGCACCTCCACGTAGCCGCGAACGGAGAGTTCCCTCGAGTCATACCAGGCGCGAAAGCCCGCGGCGCGCATCTTGTCGCCGCCCACGCCGTACTGCGGGAGGCGACCTCCGGAATCACAAGGCTCGCGATGAAGTCGCCGCTCGCCTCGCCGGCAAGCCAGACGGCACCGTTGCGCTCGAGCGTCGGAATGGAAGACTGAATGCCCATGAGTAACCCCTTGTTGATGGTCCGGTTCTTTCTATTCGGTTCTTTCTATTGAGTGATGTGACGTTGGCGGCCGCCTCTGAGGCGGCCCCGGAGGACGGAGAGCCTGATCAGCGGATCACGCCGCGGGGGCTGCTGCCGATGAATTCGATGAAGCGCGAGAGCTCTTCGGCGGCTTCCGGGAAGTCGGCCTTGAGCGCCTCGATCTTCGCGAGCGCCTCCTTGACGATGAGGCCTTCGCGGTACATCAGGCGGTAGGCCTGGTGAAGCGCGCGCACCTGCGTGTCGGTGTAGCCGAAGCGGCGCAGGCCCACGGTGTTGAGGCCGTGCGGCGCGCAGGGGTTGTCGGAGCAGATCACGTAGGGCGGCACGTCGCGAAGCACGGCGGAAGCGCCGCCCACCATGGCGTGCTCGCCGATGCGCACGAACTGGTGCACGCCGGTCTGCCCGCCCACGATGGCCCAGTCGTCGACGCGGACATGGCCCGCGAGCGCGACGTTGTTGGCGATGATCGTGTGGTTCCCGACGCGGCAGTCGTGCGCCACGTGGACGTTGGCCATGAAGAGGTTGTCGCTGCCCACCGTCGTGATGCCTTCGTCCTGAACCGTGCCGATCGAGAAGGTGCAGTTTTCGCGGATCACGTTGTTGTCGCCCACGACGAGCGCCGTGTCTTCGCCCGCATACTTCTTGTCCTGCGGATCACACCCGATCGAAGCGCCCGCGTAGATCACGTTGCCGCTGCCGATCGTCGTGCGGCCCTCGACGCAGACATGACTGCGAAGATGGGTGCCCGCACCGATGCGCGCCTTCGGGCCGATCAGGCAGAAGGGGCCGACGACGACGTCGTCGGCGAGCTCGGCATCGGGATGAACGATGGAGGACGGATGAATTTGAGCCATGACGATTCCTTTGTTGACCTGGTTCGCGCGGCTTGACGGCTTAAGGCGACCGGACGCC
>CABUOH010000346.1 GCA_902493085.1 uncultured Sutterella sp.
ATCTGCCAGGGGATGGTTCGGTAGGAGGCGTCGCCGTCGATGGCCTTGACCGCGCGCTCGGCGAACTCGTCGGGCGTGAGCACGAAGGGCATCTTGTAGGGATTGGCGCTCGTGAGCGGCGTGCGCACGAAGCCCGGGCTGATCGTCTGGACCTTGATGCCGGTCTTCAGCAAGCCCACGCGCAGGCTTTCGTTGTAGGTGATGACGGCGGACTTCGACGCGCCGTAGGCTTCGCTGCCGGGCAGGCCGCGGATGCCCGAAACGGAAGCGATGCCCACGAGCTTGCCGCGGCCGCGCTTTGTCATGGGCTCGATGAAGCCGTGGAAGGTGTAGGCCATCGCGAAGACGTTCGTCTTGTAGATGTCCTCCATGACCTCGAGGTCTTCATAAAACTCGGTCTTGCAGCCGATCGAGATGCCGGCGTTGGCGATCACGATGTCGGCTCCGCCCGAGAGGGCCTCGAAGGTTTGGGCGGCCGCAATGATCTCGTCCTTTTTCGTCACGTCGGCAACGATGGCGTGATAGCGCGACCTGTCGCCGGGGAGCGTGTCGATGAGGGCCTGAAGCTTGTCGGGATTGCGGGCGACGAGCCCGAGCACGTTGCCCCGGGCCGCATACCGGCGGGCAAGCGCCGCGCCGATGCCGCTCGAAGCGCCGGTGATGAAGACGTTGGACATGAGTTGGTCAACCTTTATGTGATGGGCTCCAAGTGTACACGACTTGTCGTGCAGGCCGTGTTTCGGCGTTACCGCGCTTGTTCTCCCGCGTCGTTGTCGACGAACGCGAACTTCGTCACGTCGAATAACCCCTTCGTCGTGAGCTTCAGGTGCGGAATGACGGGGAGCGCGAGGAAGGAGAGCGTCATGAACGCGTCGCTTTCCTTTGTGATCCCAAAGTGCTCGTGCGCGAGCGTCATGAGGCGCTTGAGCGCTGCGGCCGTCTCCGTAGGCGACCGGTCGCTCATGAGACCGGCGACGGGAAGCAGCAGCTTGGCGAGGACTTTGCCTTGGTGCACCATGGCGATCCCGCCCTGCATGCGCTCGACGCACTTCACGGCCTCCGCCATGTCCGCCTCGTCGTCGCCCGCCACCACGATGTTGTGCGAGTCGTGCGAAACGGACGTGGCGATCGCGCCGTTGCGTAGCCCGTACCACGGATCCAACAGGCACACGCCCGTGCGCCCGCTCGCCTTGTGGCGCTCAACGACGGCGAGCTTCACGAAGCCGGGATTGCGTTTGAGAAGGACCGTGCCGTCGGGCTCGGTCGCCACGGGAACGATCTTTTCCTCCGTGATGAGGCTGTGCGGCAGAAGCCCGATCATGCGGGCGAATCCCGACGGAGCCTTGAAGCTGAAGGTGTCGGCCGTCACAGGAGCGATGTGCACGGTGTCGGCGAGAAAACCCTCGAGCTGCGCGGGCGGCTCGATTACGAGCGCCGCATGTTCGGCGACGAGCCGACCCTCGGTCCAGACGGCAAGCGGCTTGAAGTCGACCATGTCTTCGACGAGCAGGAAATCGGCCCAGCGCCCCGGGACGATTGCGCCTCGGTCGTGAAGCGCATAGCATTCGGCGGCGTTCAACGTTGCCATGCGAACGGCAACGACGGCCCTGAGGCCCGCCTTCACCGCCATGGCGAGCATGCCGTTGACGTGTCCGCGCTCGAGGAGCTCTTCGGGTGCATTCGTGGTCGGTCCTCACGCCCTTTCTCGCGTAGGCTTCAAGCCCCGCACCCGTCAAAAGCGGCGCATGGCCGTCGATGGGTTTGCCCATCCTGCGCGCAGACGCCGCCTTTCGGTTGGGTTCGTTCTCTTGGCCATCTTCGTCGCCTATGAGGCCGGGGACATTCATCATTTCGCCCAGGCCGAAGATCTCGGGGCGGGCCATGAGCGCTTCGGTTTGTTCGGCATCGATCACTGCGCCCGAATCTTCAAAGGGTAGGGCCGGGACGCACGAAGGTACCATGACCTTGACGGAAAGCGGCAGCGTTCGGCAGGCCTCGACAAGTCCCGTGACGGCTTTGATGCCCGCCACGTTCGCCATTTCGTGCGGGTCCGCAATGACCGTGGTCGTCCCGAAGGGCAGCACCAGGGCTGCAAAGCCCGCGGGCGTGAGCATCGAGCTTTCGATGTGGACGTGCGAGTCGATGAGGCCGGGGAGCAGCACGCCGCCGCGGGCGTCGTAGAC
>CABUOH010000347.1 GCA_902493085.1 uncultured Sutterella sp.
AGCTCTTCGGACCGCATGCGGTCATCGGTTGCGTGCTTGCTTGGGAAAGAAATGAGTCGACGTGCGCAGAACGTCCCGTGGGTTTTGCGCTTTACTTTTACAACTTCTCCACCTTTCTCACGCGCCGCGGACTCTATCTTGAGGATCTCTTCGTCGTTGAGGACGCTCGGCGCCGTGGATACGGCCGTGCGCTCATCCGTCACCTTGCGCGGAAGGCGCTGGAAGAAGGATGCGGGCGCTTCGACTGGAGCGTGCTCGACTGGAACCAGCCCGCCATCGACTTCTACGAGAGGCTCGGCGCTGAGGTGATGCCCGACTGGCGCATCTGCAGGCTTTCGGGCGATGCGCTTCGGAAGGCGGCACAATGATGAGCCGCTAAAATAAAGGCTTAAAGCATATTTACTCTGCACTAAGGACATAGGATGAGCAGTTATCAGGTGCTCGCCAGAAAGTGGCGGCCTCATGACTTCGAAACGATCGTCGGCCAAGAGCACGTCGTGACGGCGCTCACGCGCGCACTCACGGAAAAGCGTCTTCATCACGCATATCTCTTTACGGGTACCCGCGGCGTCGGCAAGACGACGATTTCGCGCATTTTTGCCAAGGCTCTCAATTGTCAGGGTGCCGACGGCAAGGGTGACATGACCGCTCATCCCTGCGGCGTTTGTCCGGCCTGCAGGGCGATTGACGAGGGGCGTTTTCCCGACTACATCGAAATGGACGCGGCCAGCAATCGTTCGGTTGAGGAAATGACCGCGCTTCTCGAGCGCGCGATGTATGCACCCACGCAGGGCCGCTTCAAGGTCTACATGATCGACGAAGTCCACATGTTGAGCTCGACGGCCTTCAACGCGATGCTCAAGACGTTGGAAGAGCCGCCTGAGTACGTCAAGTTCATTCTTGCGACGACCGATCCGCAGAAGGTGCCCATCACGGTGCTCTCCCGTTGCCTGCAGTTCAATCTGCGCAACATGACGCCGCAGGACGTCGTTGGGCACATGAGCCGAATTCTGACCGAGGAGAAGATTCCCTTTGAGGAAGGTGCGCTGCGCGTTCTCGCCCAGGGTGCACGCGGCTCCATGCGCGACGGCCTCTCGCTGCTTGATCAGGCCATTGCCTACTGCGGCGACGGGGTGACGCAGGACGGCGTGCGCCGTATGCTCGGCATGAGCGGCGGCGAAACGCTGACGCAGATTCTTCACGCGCTCGCTGCCGGCGACGGTGCCGGCATGCTTGCCGTGGCGGACGGCATGCAGACGCAGGGCCTTTCCTTTGCGCAGGCGCTTCGCGACCTGGCGGGCTTGCTTCACCGTATTGCGCTCGTGCAGCGTGTCCAAGCGGCGGTGAGCGAGGACGATCCCGACTGTGCCTCGATCCGAGAGTTCGCCCAGGTCTTCTCGCCTGAAGAGGTCCAGCTCTACTATCAGATCTCGCTGCACGGCCGCAACGATCTCAGCTTGGCGCCGGACGAATACGCCGGCTTCACGATGGCGCTTCTGCGCATGCTCGCCTTCAAGCCTGCGGGCGCAAGAGCTGTGACCCGCGTTCCGGCCCGTGATGCGGACCGCGTCTCCGCCCAGACGGCCTTGCCTGTTCAACCGACGTCGGCTTCGGGCGTGCAGACCGTCGGACGCAGCTCGGGCATGCCTCCGTTGCCGCGTCCCTCTGCGCCGCCTCCCGGTTTGGCTTCGCCGGTCGCCGGTCCCGCATCCGACGACACGCCTCCCTGGGGAGAACCCTCCGCCAGTTGAGTACGCTCCGGAGATTCCCCAGAGCGGTCCCGATCCGGACCGCTCGGAGTCTTCTCTCGACTGGCGGTCGATCATTGCAGGAGCAGGACTGACGGGACCGCTGCGCAACCTCGCCGCTTCGGCGCAGGTGCTTGAGCTCACCCGAAGCCACGTCAGGCTTCGTCTTCGCGTCGCGGCATTCGCGACCGAAACGGGCCGCGAGCTTCTCTCCCGCGCGCTTTCGTCCTATTTCGGAAGCCACTGCATGGTGGAGTTCGAGGTGGGCGACGTGGCGGGCGGCACCGTGGCCGATCAGGAGGAGCGCGAGCGCGAGGAGGCCCGCAGGGCCCTCATCGAAGGGTTCCGCAACGACCCCTTCGTGAAGCAGGTGCAGGCGCTGTTTCATGGTACGATTGACGACGCCACCGTCAAGGCGATCGAAGATTGACGGG
>CABUOH010000348.1 GCA_902493085.1 uncultured Sutterella sp.
GACGAAACGCACTCGATCATGATGTTCGACCGCACCGCCATCCGTCCGGACCAGCAGCCCGGCCCCGACACGGTCAAGTCGGGCGACAGCGGCTTCTTCTGGATCGGCTCCCAGCCCTGGCTCAAGGTCAACGCCGACGGCAAGCGCTTCATGAACGAGTCGGGCACCTACGAAAACATCCTGCACGCCGACGAATACCAGAAGGGCCACTGCCACTACACGCTCTTTGACGCCAACTGGGTCAAGTACGCGGAAAAGTTCAAGATGCACGGCTGCTCGCGCCTCTTCCCGTTCGAAAACGGCGCCGAACCCAACATCCCCTGGCAGGTCTTCGAAGAGAAGATGCTCCCGGGCCTCATCGCCAAGGGCTACGTCCAGAAGGCCGACACGATCGAGGAGCTCGCCCGCAAGCTCGGCCTCCCGCCCGCTCAGCTCAAGGCCACGGTCGAGCGCAACAACGAGCTCTACCGCAAGGGCGAAGACGTCGACTACGGCAAGGAAAAGCATCGTCTCTCCGCGCTTGACAAGGCCCCGTTCTACGGCGCCAAGAACACGGGCTGGATGCTCTGCACGATGGACGGCATCCAAATCAACACGAACATGAACGCCATCGACACCGAAGGGAACCCGATCCCGGGCCTCTTCGTCATCGGCAACGACAGCGGCGGCTACTTCGCCAACGAGTACCCGAACCTCGCCACCGGCATGGCCTGCGGCCGCACGGTGACCTTCGGGCGCATCGTGGGCAAGATGCTCGCCAAGGCCTGATTCCGCGCACGGGTCAGGGCCTCACAACAAAACGCCTCGGACGCCGTCCGGGCCAATGGAGAGGACAACACTCTCCGGCGGCCCGGCCCTCGTCAACCCCAACCATAAACCCAAAAAGAAGCGCGGGCCCGTCCCATCGAGCCCGCGCCCCATACCCATGAAGCATTCCATCCTCAGCTGCGCCGTGCTCGGCGCCCTCGCCTCCGGCGCCGCCTGTGCCGCCGAAACCCAGATCTACGGCGTCATCGACACCGGCTTTTCGGTGCGCAACAACCAGTACGTGAACGGCTCGAGCGACACCACCACCCGCATGATGTCCGGCCAGTACATCGGCTCGCGCTTCGGCATCAAGGGCTCCGAAGACCTCGGCAACGGCCTCAAGGTCGGCTTCGTCCTTGAAAGCAGCATCAAGACCGACGACGGCTCGCTCGCCCAGAACGGCCGCCTCTGGGGCCGCGAAGCCCGCGTCTATCTCGCCGGCGACTTCGGCGAAGTGAGCTTCGGCCGCGTCGGCCCGATCGTCGGCGGCAACGGTCCGTACGCCCGCTTCGGCCACGTCATGAACGCCTTCTCCTGCGGCTGGGGCGACGTCGGCGGCAGCCTTCAGGTCGTCTCCCTCGGCTATGAATTCGTCGACAACGCCGTCACCTACCTCACGCCGAAGTTCGGCGGCCTCGACGCCGTCTTCCAGTACTCCTTCGGCGCCGACACCCAGACCGACGCCTACAAGGACGGCACGGAAGGCAAGTCGAGCGTTGAGCGCATGTACGCCGCCGCGCTTCGCTACCAGAACAGCACCGTGCTCGTCTCGGCCGGCATCGAAGGCATCAACCAGGATCAGCCGAGCGCCGATCGCAATGGTCTTGACGACTCGCTTTCCTTCAACCTCGGCGGCAGCTACGACGCAGGCTTTGCCAAGTTCTACGCCTACGGCCAGGTCTTCCAGAACTACGCCAAGGCGGCCAAGGTCACGATGTTCATCGTGCCGAGCGGCGTCGACGGCTACGGCGTCAACTTCGGCGCCGAAACGAAGGCCTTGGGCGGCACCGTCAAGGCCTCCTTCGGCTGGGGCGACTTCGAAGGCAGCCACGCCGACAACCTGACGATGACGACCTATCAGACGGCGGTCGGCTACGCCTACTCGCTCTCGCGCCGCACGACGCTCTACACGGCCGCGGGCTGGATCCACAACGACTTCTCCAACGACTATGCGGCTCAGAAGCCCACCGCCGTTGAGAACGACTATGAATGGATCTGCGGCATCACGCACAAGTTCTGATAATCCGTGACCCGGCCCGGCGCTCCGAGCGCCGGACCGGAATCAACGCATCCGGAATCAACGCATCC
Source organism: uncultured Sutterella sp. (assembly GCA_902493085.1). GTDB lineage: Bacteria > Pseudomonadota > Gammaproteobacteria > Burkholderiales > Burkholderiaceae_F > Sutterella. The sequence goes on from CABUOH010000348.1 coordinate 2,116, forward strand.
GGAATCAGCGCATCCGGAATCAGCGCATCCGGCCGCAGGCGTGCGGCATGAAGCGGGGGAC
>CABUOH010000349.1 GCA_902493085.1 uncultured Sutterella sp.
TCTGGTGCGCCTTGTGCTGCTGGCGCTGGTTGCTCACGAGCAGGCCGAGCGCGACGGCGAGAAGGCCGGCGAGCGCAATGATGGCCCAGAACTTGAGGTTGTCCGTCGTAAAGAGCGAATGCTCGTTGCTCAGGCTCACGAGCCTGAGGGACGGATCGTTGAGAAGCGGGATGCTCGTCGAGTACGTGAGCGAGCGCGCCGTCGTTCTGAACTGCTGGTGGTCGATGACGGGCTTGCCGTCCCTCTCAAGATAGAAGACGTAGGGCGTCGCGCCGACCACGCTGTTGGCGGCATCGGCAATGAGGCGCGAGAGGTTGATGCGCGCCATCAAAACCTGATCGTCGGCAGGCGTGGGCACGAACAGGTCGAAGAAGACCTGTCGGGCGTCCTTGACGGGATAGGGCGTGGTGACGACGGGCGCCTCGCGCGTGAGCACGGCGCGCACGGTTTCATGAGAGGGCGAAGCCTCGACGGGCAGTTCCGCCGAATCGGGCATCGGCGTGCTCTGGGAGGCGGAGGCCCAGTGCCGGATCACTTTGCGGTCCCGATTCACAAGCGCCATGTCGACCACTTCGCGGCGATCCTGCATGAAGGCCGAGGCGGCGAGCTCGGCGCCGGCCGTGCGCGAAGGCGTGCCCGGAATGTGGATGAGGCGCATGCTCGACTTCTGCAGAAGCTCGGTCGTGCCCATGAGGCGTGATTCGAGCGCCTGCACGATGAGGTCGGTGGACTGCTGGAGACGGACGCTTTCGGCTCGGCGGTCGGCGTCGATCATGAAGACCGCGACGACGCAAAAACAGGCGGCAAGCAGCACGAGCGCGGCCCACGAGGCGTAGATGCCGATGCGGGAGTTGCCGCCTGAGTCGTGCGAAACGCTCAGCTTGCGGAAGGTCGACGCAACTTGTTCGTCGGTGAAGTCAATGGGCATGGGTTTCGTCAAGGATGAGGTTGTGGGCTCATTGTAGTGCACGAAGGCGGCTTCAATGCTTCAGGGGTGAGCTTCAGCGATGAGCGTCAAGGACGAGCTTGGGGATGGGCTCAAGGGACGGGCGCGCGGCTCGAACGGATGTGAGGAAACGGATGCGGGGAAACGCGGAAGGGAAGCCGAAGATTGATAGAATGTGAGGCATTACCACCAATCGGAACTTTCCCCATGGCTCTTACCCAGCAGGAACTCAAGCGCGAGGTTGCGCGAGCGGCGCTCGCCTATGTCGAAGAAGGCCGCATTCTCGGCGTCGGAACCGGCTCCACCGTCGATCAGTTCATCGATCAGCTGCCCGGCATCCGCGAAAAGATTCCGGCCTGCGTCTCCTCGAGCGAACGCTCCACGAAGCGTCTTGAAGCGCTCGGCTTCAAGGTGCTCGACATGAACGAGGTTGACGAAATCGGCGTCTACGTCGACGGCGCGGACGAAATCGATCCGGGCTTTTCCATGATCAAGGGCGGCGGCGGCGCGCTTACGCGCGAGAAGATCGTCGCGTCCATCTCGGGCCGCTTCGTCTGCATTGCGGACGCCTCCAAACAGGTGCCCGTGCTCGGCGGCTTTGCGCTCCCCGTCGAGGTGATTCCGATGGCGGCCCGCGCCGTCAAGGCCAAGCTCGAGGCGCTCGGCGCCGAGGTGAAGCTTCGCGACTTCGTCACCGACAACGGCTGCCATATTCTTGATGCATCGGGCCTTCGCATCGAGGACCCGAAGGCGCTCGAAGCCGAGATTAATGCCTGGCCGGGCGTCGTGACGGTCGGCCTTTTCGCCGCCCGAGGCGCCGACGTGCTGCTTTTGGGCACTCAGGAAGGCGTGAAGACCTTTGAACGTGCTTGATTGAAGCCCGACGAAACGAGACTCGAGGGCCGAGTGGGCCCCTAAAAAAAGCCCGTCTTTCCGGAGAAAGGCGGGCTTTGCGGACGGCAGGGAGCCGAGGCCCGGCTGAGCCGCGGCTCGCCGGAAAATCAGGGCTTGGGCGGCACGAAGTTTTCCGGCACCTGAACGCCCTCGGCATCTCCGAAGAAGTAGCGCTCGCACTGCTGCATCAGATGCTGGCGGGCGGAGAGGTCGGCGAGATTTAGCCCGTATTCGTTGACCATCATGGTCTGAAGGCGCGTCCATTCGGCCCATGCCTCCTTGCTCACCTCACGCCAGATGCGGGCGCCGAGAGCGCCGGGAAAAGGCGGG
>CABUOH010000350.1 GCA_902493085.1 uncultured Sutterella sp.
GCCATGCCCTCGGCCACGGCCCGCGGTGGCGGCGTCTTCTATCCAATCGTTCAGTCGCTCTCGAGCGCCTTCGAGTCCGAACCCGGTCCGTCGGCCGGGCGCATCGGCAAATACCTGATGCAGGTGGGCTTTCACGCCGACGCCGTCACCTGCATGATGTTCCTCACCTCCATGGCGGGCAACCCGCTGTGCGTGGGACTTGCCGCAAGCGCCGTCGGCGTTGAGCTCACCTGGATGGAATGGGCCGTGGCCGCCATCGTCCCGGGCCTCGTCTGCCTCTTCCTCGTGCCGCTCGTCCTTCTCAGAATTGCGCCGCCCGAACTCAGGCAGATTCCCAATGCCCGGCAGATCGCCCGCGACGAACTCGAGAAGATGGGCCCGATGTCGCGCGACGAGCTCGTGCTCGCCTTCGTCTTCCTGATGTGCCTCATTCTCTGGGCCACCGGCAGCCTCACGGGCCTCGGCGCAACGCCGATCGCCATGCTCGCCGTCTCGATCATGCTCATCGCCAAGGTGCTCACCTGGAAGGACATCCTCGCCGAAAAGGGCGCCTGGGACGCCATGTTCTGGATGGGCGGCCTGATGGCGCTCGCCACGGCGCTCTCGAAGTCGGGCTTCATCAAATGGGCCGCCGCCTTCATCGCGGACGGCATCGCCGAGGCGCACATGGGCTGGATCTCGTCCTTCCTGATCATCTCGCTCATCTACGTCTACTCGCACTACTGCTTTGCATCGGTGACGGCGCGCATCTCCGCCATGTACGCCGCCTTCGTCGCCGTTGCCGCCGCCTGCGGCGCGCCCGCCCTGATGGTGGCCGTGGCCTTCGGCATCTTCGCCAATCTGCCCATCTCTCTCACCCATTACGGCAACGGCGCAGCGCCCGTCTACTTCGGCGCGGGCTACGTGAGCCAGAGCGAATGGTGGCGAAACGGCTTCATCATCTGCACGATCAACACCGTCGTGTGGCTCACCGTCGGCATGGCTTGGTGGAAGCTCATCGGCCTATACTGATTTGAAGCGAAGGCCGCTTCCGACACCCGTCCTCAAAGGTCCGCATCGCCCGCCGATGCGGACCGCATTCTTTTCTCTCTTCTTCACAGTTGTTTTCCATGACCGACACGCAATCATCGCGCGAAACATTCTCACGCGAATCATTCGACGCCGACCTTGTCGCCGCGCTCGAAACCCTCCGGCAGCACGCCGGCGTCAAGGCAGTGCTTGACGCCGTCAAGACGCGGCTTCCAGAAGCCATCGAGCGCCAGAAAGAGCTCGTTCTCATCGAAGCGCCCACCCATCACGAAGAAAAGAAGGCCCGACGCTATGCCGAAATGCTCGCCGACGCGGGTCTTGAAGACGTGCGCGTGGACGAGCACTTCAATGTCTGGGGCTACCTCCGAGGTTCCGGCCGCACCGGCAAATCAATCTTAATCGAAGGCCATCTCGATACGGTCTTCGCCTTCGGCGACGTCAAGGCCGTCACGACGGACGAGCTCGGGCGCATCCATTGTCCCGGCATCTGCGACGACACCCGCGCACTCGCGGCGAACCTCAACGTGCTTTGGGCCCTGAAGAGCACGGGGCTGCGGCCCGTGCACGACATCGTGTTCGCGGGCACGGTCTGCGAAGAGGGGCTCGGCGGCACCGCCGGCATGGGATGGCTTCTCGACGCCCTTCAAAAGGAAACCGAAGTTCTCGCCACCATCTCCATCGACGGCCCGACGGCCGAGAACTTCTACGCCAACGCCACCGGCATCGTCGACTGGGAGGTCGAAATCACGGGACCGGGCGGACACGCGTGGCTCAAGCACGGAACGCCGAGCGCAATTCAGGCCGCCGGACGCGCCGTCGCGCTCATCTCCGACCTTGAAGCGCCGCAGACGCCCAAGACGAGCTTCACCGTCAGCCTCATCGAGGGCGGACAGGCCATTCACGGCATTGCCGAACACGCGAAGTTTACGGCGAACCTGCGCTCAAACTCTCAGGCCGTTCTGGAAGAGCTGAACCGCGGCTTTCTTGCCGCCTGTCAACAAGGCGTTGAGCGCGAGGAGGCGCGCTGGGGGTGTTCGGGTGCACTGCAGATGACGGCCCGCAAGATTCTCTCAATTCCCGCCGGGTCCCAGCCCGACGACGCACGCATCATCCAGACCGCCAAGCTTGTGACGAGGGCG
>CABUOH010000351.1 GCA_902493085.1 uncultured Sutterella sp.
CGGTGCCTTTCGATGAAGGGATGCAGGAAGGCGAGAATGATGAGCACGAGTGCGAGCGGGTAGATCGCGACGAGCACCGGCACCGAGAACTTCAGGATCGCGGTGAGGCCCGCGTTGGCGATGATCGTGCTCGTCACGGCGAAGACCGTGAGCCAGCCGCGGTAGCCGAGAACGGGGAAGGTGTCGCGGAAGTAGTTCGAGCAGCACGAGAGGAGGCCCACGCACGTGTTGAGGCAGGCGATGAAGAAGATCGCGCCGAGAATGAAGAGGCCCGCGTGGCCGAACTGCTGCGTCACGACGCCCGTGAGCGTCTGGGCGCCGTTTTCGCCCGTGAGGCCTGCACCGCCCGCTTCAGCGCCGATGTGCGCGAGCGCGGCGTAGACCGTGATGAGCAGAAGGCCGGCAATGAAGCCCGCGAAGATCGTCTCCCGAACGACGCCCGAATCCTTGGTGACGCCGAGCGCGCGGATGTTCATGGCGATGATGAGCCCGAAGTTGAGCGCGGCGAGCGTGTCCATGGTCTGATAGCCTTCGACGAAGCCCCGCACGAGCGGCGCCGAGTCATAAGGGGCGCGCACGGCGCCGTAGTCGCCGAGCGGATGCACGAGGGCGGCGATGAAGAGCACGGCGATGAGCGTGAGAAGCGTGGGCGAGAGAAACTTGCCGAGACGCTGCGTGAGCTTTTCCGGGTTGAGCGCGATCACGTAGGCGAGCAGAAAGAAGAAGACGGAATAGGCGGCCTGCGCGATCGCATGCGCCTCAAGGCCAAAAAGCGTGCCCGAGAGCGCGCCTTCGCCCGCAAAGAGCGGAGCGACCGCCATTTCAAAGGACGTGCCGGCCGTGCGCGGGATGGCGAGGCAGGGACCGATCGAAAGGTAGATCAGAAGCGTGAAGAGAAACGCGAAGGCCGGATGAACGCGGCTCCCGAGCGCCGTGAGGCCGCCCGAACGGGCGACCGCGGCGACGCCGAGAATCGGGAAAAGCACCGCCGTGACGGCAAAGCCGGTCATGGCGGGCAGGGTGGCTTCGCCCGCCAGGGCGCCGAGAAAGGGCGGGAAGATCAGATTGCCCGCACCGAAGAACATGGAAAAGAGCGTGAGGCCGATCAGGCAGCGCTCCTTCAGGGTGAAGCTTTTCATCGATGTGCTTTTGGGTGGATTGTGTGTGTCTGTCTTGTGTGTGTCTGTCTGTGCGCATCGCTTCTCGAGCACGCGCTTGCCGCGAGTCGTCTCTTTCGGGCGACTTCTGCGGAGATCACGAACAATAGCACATGTCCAAGACGACAAAAGGAGAAGGCCAAAAGACAAAAGGAGAAGGACGCAGCCTTCTCCTTTTGTTGTCGACGGCGCCGGCCGGCTGCCGGCGCCGCTGTTTGTCACCCCTTGAGCCTCACTTGCCCTGGAAGAGCTTGTTGAGGTCGAACGGGAAGGCCTGGTAGCCCATCGTGTCGTTCAGGCGGATCTTGACGGTGGGCTCCTTGTCGCCCCAACGATATTCCGTAATGAACGGCGTAATGCTGGTGGCCTTGCCCGCCTTGCGGTCTTCCATGTTGAGGCCGGCGGTTGAGTAGTAGACCATGAAGGAGTCCTTGTCCTGCATGTAGCGCGCCAGACCGGTGATCGGGCTGTAGCAGGCGTGGCCGCACTCCTTGCCGACTTCATAGACCTGCTCCACGGTCATTTTGCGCTGATCGATCTTGTAGACGACGCCGCGGGTGTACTTCATCTCCGCCAGGGCGGGCTGTTCGAGTCCGCGTCCGTCGCCGTTGTCGAAGGCGGAGACGTAGATGACGTTTTTGTCGCTCTTCGAGTCGATGCGGAAGGCCGTATGCTGCGTCCACGTGAAGTCGAAATCCTTTTCACAAACGCCGCGCTCGCACTTGATGGGCTTTCCTTCCGCATCGACAGGCTGAAGAAGGTTCTTCTTGAACGCATCCTTCCAGCCGTCGGCGGCGCCGAGAATCCACTTCACTTTCTTGTCGCGGCCGATTTTGATGATGGCCGACTGATGACGCGAGGAAATGATGATGGAGTCGTCGCTCGGGTCATAGTCAACGGAGTTCACGTGAGCCCAGTTGCGGCCCGGGCCCACGCCCGGAATGTCGCCGAACTCGTTGCTTTCGTCCTGCTTCGCGAGATCTTCGGCGGTGAG
>CABUOH010000352.1 GCA_902493085.1 uncultured Sutterella sp.
TGCGCCGTGTGGCAGCTCGTGCAGTTGATGTCGCCCAAATGCGAATGATGCGGGTCGATGGCCGTGCCCGTCTTCTTGATGTCTTTGTAGGAACCGTGGCAGGTCTGGCACTGGGCGTTGAGCGCACGCTCGTCGTCGGGCACCGAGGCGGGCGTCACGGCGTCCGTGCCGTGGCACGAGGCGCAGCCGCCCATCTTTGCGTGAAAGTCCGCCAGCGCCTGGCCGGCCATAGCTTCGCCGCCGATGAGGGCGCCGCTCATGAGCGCGCCGATCATCAGGCCCAGAGCCTTCTTCGTCAACATATCAGAATCTCCTTTGGGGTTTTGTTCTCATGCGCAGTGCTTTTTGCTCTGCGATGAGTCCAGTCTAGGCGCGGGGGATCCTGAAACCTTGACAATTGTCAAACTCAAAACCGTCTTCGTCGCGAAGTTTTGCACGGGCGTTAAGAAAAACTGAAAGCGGTGGGGTTTACTTGGAGGTGCTTTCAGGTTTTCAGCAAGGCTCTCGGTTATGCGGCTCGCTCACGGGCGCAAAGGCGCGCCAGCGCGTCCCGCGTCTCAAGGTTGGGAATGTCGAGCGTGAGCTGTCCGAACGCTCCTGCGCGCTTGACGGTGAGGCAGCCTGCCTGAAGCAGGAGGGCGATCTCATTGACGGGCTGTCTCCCTCGGCTATGAAGGCCCGCGAAAAGGTCGCTCTGAACGAGCGGAGCCCTCAGCTCTGCGGCCGTCGCCTGCAGGCCGTTTTCAAGCGAGAGGATTCGGCCGATGTCGATGTCGTTCAGGGCGTTCATGAGAAAGGCGGGTTCGCCTGCGGATTCGTGCCGGTAGTTGACGAAGCCGCATTCGGGCGACATCAGAAAGCGCAGGACAGACCATGGGTTGAGGACGCGGGAGGAGGCGGATGCGTCAAAGCAAAAGCCTCCGTAGCAGCGGCTCAGCTCGTCGATCAATGTCGGAAGGGCGAGTCCGAGAACGCGCGAGGCCCTCTCAAGCGGTTCGTCGAAGCATTCGAGAAGCTCGTTCTCCGTAAAGCCCAGGAGCGTGCCGAAGGCCGGCATGGAGGAGACGTCGATGAGGCTGTTGATGCCCAGAAGGTCGTGCCGGGCGGTGCCCGTGAGGAACAGAAGGCGAAGCGCGCCTTCGTTGGATTTCAATATGCTGAAAAAGACGCGCAGCCGGGCCTGAACGTCGCTGTAGAGTTCAGGATCCGAAAGGGAATGATTGAGCGGGGCGTCATATTCGTCGATCAAGAGGACGAGCGGGTTGCCGATGCGGGACTGAAGCCAAAGGTCGAATTGGTTTTCAGGATTGAAGCTGCTTTTGGGATCGTATGCGTAGCCGACCGCTGCGCATTGCGCCTGAACGTAGTTCCAGAACTTCGCCTCGAATTCGGCGGCAGAGCTGAAGGCCGATGCGCTTTTCGAGAAGTCGAGCGTCACGACCTCATGAGGCCTCTCGTGCCAGCTGCCGTCGATCTTCATGCCGTGAAAGCGCTCGATCTTGCCTTCAAAGAGCGTCTTGAGCGTCGACGTGAGGAGCGTTTTTCCAAAGCGTCGCGGACGCGCAAGAAAAACCTGATCGCCGTACACCGTGGCCAGCGTGCCGATGAGGTCCGTCTTGTCGACAAGGACGGCGTTGCGGCTGCGAAGCTTCTCGAAGTCGGCCATCCCGGCCGGGAGCGCTTGGTTGTTTGCGTGCATGCATTTCTCCTCTGTGCGGGAGACATTTTAGAAGATCCGGGCGCATGCCTGCCCGTCAAGTCACGTCAAGTCACGGGAAAAAAAGAGGGACGACGCTCTGCTGGCACGTCGTCCCAAAACCCGTGCGCCCGTTGCGGGCCGCGCGGGACAGGAAGGATGTTGTCTTCAGGTTTTACTTGATGCCGTCCATGAAGGCCACGTAGCCTTCGCGGTCAAGCTGCGGCTTGAAGGCGCGGCAGATGTCGTCGGCCTTGGCGGCGCCGTCGGCCAGCAGGTCGACGATCGTCAGCGCCAGGGCCTGCGGCACCTTCGTGAAGGCGACCTCGCGGTCGCGAAGCTCGTAGTCGGCGCCGTGCAGAACGCCGTCGACGCAGCCCACCCAGGGGTGGATCACCGGCATGAGGAGGGAGACGTCGCCCATGTCGGTCGAGCCCGAGCTGTGTTCGCCG
>CABUOH010000353.1 GCA_902493085.1 uncultured Sutterella sp.
CGCGACGTCTTCGACGACAAGCTTTTTCTGCGCTCGTGCGGGCGCATGATTCCGACGGAACGGATGCTCGACCTTGAGCCCAGGCTCGAGCGCATTTTGGGCGACCTGTCGTCGCTGACGACGCCCGCCGTCCCGTTTGAACCCGCGACCGCTTCGGGACACGTCACCATTGCTGCGACCGACAACGGCTCCGTCGTCCTTCTCTCGCCCGCCATTCGGATCTTTGCCGAACGCGCGCCGGGGCTGAGCTTGTCGATCGTTTCGCTCTACGGCGACACGGTTGAGAAAATGCGTTCGGGCGAAATCGACATGGCGCTTTCGGGCGACGACAAGCTCACGCTCTCGTCGGCCTTTCACAGCGCCACGCTTTTGCAGTCGAGGCACGTCGTGCTCGTGCGCGCGGGCCATCCGCTCTGCGGGAAGAAAACGCTCACGCGCGACGACTTTCGCCCCTACAGGCGCATCCTCATCACCATGAACAAGCCTTCGGGCGGACACTATCTGCCGATTTATGACTGGACCGATGAAGACGAGTCGGACTGCGCGGTGTCGACGCCCTATCTCATGACGGCCGTGAGCTACCTCAAGGGGACCGACTATTTCGTCAGCCTTCCCAAGGAGATGGCCGACCATCTGGCGGCCGAACATCCGAACGAATTCGCCGTGCTCACGGATCCGGTCTTCGATACGCTGACGTGGCAGCCCGTCATCTTCTGGCACGACCGCACGGACAGAAGCCCGCTCCACCAATGGGTGAGGTCCGTCATCATCGACTCCCTGCAGCCCAAGTCCTGACGGGCGGAGTCTTCAGGAAAAAGCCGGTCGAAGGAAGAGGGGCCGAAAAAGAAAAGGCTCCCGCGGAGGATCTCTGCGGGAGCCTTGAGCGCATGAGGCCAGGTTATAAACTCTTGCCGGGCACGGGCGGACGGTTTTCCCAAGCGGCCGTGCCCCAGAGCGGGATCGTGGAGAGGCTGTGCTTGAAGCTGCCCGTGACTTCCTTGGTGGAGTAGGAGACGTAGAGCAGGGTCTGCGTGTCGGCGTCGTAGATGCGGCGGATCTTCATCGTCTTGAGGAGGATGCTCTTGGACTTCGTGAAGACCACTTCGCCCGACTTCGAGCGGTCGATCGTGGCGATCATCTCGGGCGTGATCTCGCCCGTCTGGCGGCAGGAGACGGAGCTGTCGGACGGATCGGCGAGCGACAGATTGGCTTCGATGCTCGCGACGTGGCAGGTGACGCCGGGGACCTTCGGATCCTGGAAGGTGTTGATCTTGATGTCCTTGAGCGTGAACATGCCGAGCGAGACGTCGCCCACCTCGTCGCCGCCCGAGCAGCCGGCAAGAAGCAGAACGGAGGCGGCCGCCGCGGCCGCGAGAAGCTTGGTCTTCATAAAAATCCCGGTGATTGGTTTGTGGTGTGCCTCATTATATATAGGCGGACGGGCGTGACGCAGCGCCGAGATGGCGCCGGAACGGCACCCGGAAGCGAATCGGGCCGCATGCGGATCGTCCGCGCGGATACGGTCGACGGACGGGTTTCAGCGCAGCGCGAAGCCCTGCTTTTGCAGATAGTCGAGCACGAAGCGGCGGCGTTCGCGGGCGATGATCGGGCGAATCGATTCCCGGAAGGTCGTCTCCCGCGCGTTGCTGCCGCGACCGGCGTAATAGGCGCGCATCGTTTCGTCGTAAGCGTCGAGATCGGCTGCGTCAGGCTCGGCGTAGCCGTTTTCCATGAAGGTGACGGATGCGGGCAGGCGGGGCTTCACCGGATTGCGCACGGCCGGGTGCCCGAAGGCGAGGCCCACGACGGGGAAGACGTCGTGGGGCAGACGAAGGCATTCGGAGACTTCGGCGATGCCGTTGCGAAGCCCTCCGATGTAGCAACCGCCGAGCCCGAGGGCCTCGAGCGCCGTGAAGGCGTTCTGGGCCATGATCCCGGTGTCAAGGCAGCCGACGAGAAACTGTTCCGTCCATCCGAGGTCGGCCTGCGGGCAGAGCACCTTGAGGCGGTGGTAGTCCGCGCAGAAGACCCAGAATTCCGGGGCCTGCGCGACGTGGGCCTGGTTGCCGGAAAGCTCGGCGATCTTCGCGCGAAGCGCCGCGTCGGTCACGCGGATGATGCTCGTCACCTGCAGGGCGCAGGACG
>CABUOH010000354.1 GCA_902493085.1 uncultured Sutterella sp.
AAGACGGCGTAGCCCCAGCCCTGCGGGTTCGGAGCGGTGTGGTTGAGGAAGTCGTTGTCGACGACGTTGATGAAGAACTGGGCCGTGGCGGAGTGCGGATCGGACGTGCGGGCCATGGCAATGGTGTACTTGTCGTTCTTGAGACCGTTGGAAGCTTCGTTTTCGATCGGTTCGCGGGTCTGCTTCTGCTTCATGCCTGGTTCAAAGCCGCCGCCCTGAATCATGAAGCCCTTGATGACGCGATGGAAGATCGTGCCGTTGTAGAAGCCGTCGCGGACGTACTGTTCGAAGTTGGCGGAAGTCTTGGGAGCATGTTCGTGATCGAGTTCGAGGTCGATCACGCCCTTGTTGGTCGTAAAGCGAATCATTATCTTAACAGTAATAAGCAGTTTTCAATCAAGTTTGAGGCCGCCCCGAGGGGACGGCGGACAATGGCGTATTGTCGCACAAAGTCGGGCCGGGCGAGACAGTCAAACGACGGGCAATCAAACGACGGGATCAAAGAATGCGGGCCGAGAGAATCGTCACGGGCTTGACGGGCACGTCGCGCATGCCGGCCTTGACGCCCGTGCGGACTTCGGCGATTTTGTCGACCACGTCCTGGCCCTTGACGACGCGGCCGAAGACGCAGTAGCCCTGGCCGTCGCTCGCCTGGTCGGCGTTGAGAAAGCCGTTGTCCGCCACGTTGATGTAGAACTGGGCCGTGGCGGAGTGCGGATAGGAGGTGCGGGCCATCGCGATCGTGTAGCGGTCGTTGGGAAGGCCGCCGCGCGCCTCAAGCGGAATCGGATCATGCACGGGCTTCTGGGACATCTCGGCGGTGAAGCCGCCGCCCTGGATCATGAAGCCGGCGATCACGCGGTGAAAGATCGTGCCCGCGTAGTGGCCCTCGCGGACGTAGCGCAGGAAGTTTTCAACCGTGCGGGGCGCGCGAGACGGCGCGAGCTGCACGACGATCGTGCCCATGTCGGTGACGATCTCGACGCGCGGGTCGCGCGCGGGCGAGGCGGCGAGCGCCGGAGCGCCAAGGCCGAGGAGAGCAGGGGCGAAGGGAAGAAGAAGGCGGAAGCGGTTGAGCATGGTTCGGATCCTGTGCGATCGGTGAAGGGGCCGCTTCAGCGGGCGGCCTCAAGGTTCTTGAGCGCGGCGAGGCGTCGCGCAAGAATGCGGTTGTTGGGAAGCTTTTGGCTCGCCTGCTCGTAGGACTCGCGCGCGAGCGCAAGATAGACGTCGCCTAGGTTCTTGCGCGCAAGCGCAAAGTCCGGATTGATGCGAAGCGCCTGCGTGAGGTGCCCGACGGCTTCTTCGAGGTTGCCCATGCCGGCCTCGATCACGGCAAGGTTGTTGTAGGGCTCGGGGATTTCGGGAAAGTCGGCCACGAGCGACTTGAGCGCCTTGACGGCTTCTTCGGTGCGGCCGAGGTTTTCAAGCGCCACGGCCCTCATGAAGCGCAGCTGGGCGCTTCGCTCGTTCTTGCGGATGCCGAGGTCTGCAAGTTCAAGCGCCTGGGCGGCGCTGCCGTTTTTGAGAAGCTCTTCGATCTGGGCCGGGAATTCGCTCGGGTGCAGCTGTTGGGCGAGCTCCTCCATTCGGGTCGCGGCCTGGGCGGAGCCGAGGACGAGCGTGAGGAGCGCGGCGGTAATGAGGCGTCGCATTGGTTTTCTTCTCTACTGGTCTGATTGGGTTGCTTTCTGATTGACGTCTTTCGGATTGACGGCCGTCGGCGGAACGGATGAGCCGGGATCCCGACTTTCGGCTAAGGCGCGCCTGAAAATGCGCTTCACGCGTGATTTGCGGCGCCGCCGAGGAGGCGGGACGGCTATACTTCCTGCAGCAACGATTTGTCTGCGCCACATTTTAGCCCACTGAGGCGCCGCGGCGGATGTTTCCGGCCGGACGACCCGGCCGGCGCCACAGATGCTTACAAAGCGGTCCGCCCGATTCGGGCAGATGGAAACGCACTGCGCGCAGACCCCCGTATCCGCCTATATATAAAGAGTAAAAGGACTCCTCATCCATGGCACTTTCGATCTATTCGACGCTCAGCCGCACGCAGGCTCCCTTTGCCCCGATCGAACCGGACCACGTCCGCATGTACGTCTGCGGCGTGACCGTCTACGACTATTGCCACATCGGCCACGGC
>CABUOH010000355.1 GCA_902493085.1 uncultured Sutterella sp.
CGAGATCCTCAAGGAGAAGCGCTTCGTTGTCCGCATAGGCGGCGATCGGCCGGTAGTCCGCCTCGCGCACGCAGCAGATGAGATGCAGCATCGACGGAGACGGGATCGTGTACTTCACGGGGGCGTCGCCCGCGATCGCCTTGAGGCGGTCAAAGGCGTCAAGGAACGGATGGTCGGCCGGGAAGGCGAGGCGGTCCTCGATGACGACCGTCTCGGCCTTGGGCTGGCGGCCCTCGAAGTGCACGGACCAGGCTTCGGCCTTGACGTGGCGGATGCCCTTGAGGGCGGCGATGAAGTCAAGATGCCAGAAGGCGCGCCGGAATTCGCCGTCGGTGACCGCCGTGAGGCCGTTTGCAAGTTCCTTCTTCACGAGGGCGGCGATTTCCTCGTCTTCGACGGCGGTGAGCGCCTCGCGGGTGAGCTCGCCCCGGGCAAATGCGGCACGGGCCTGTGCGAGGGCTGCGGGACGCAGGAAGCTGCCGACGACGTCGGCGCGGTACGGAGGAAGAACATGAGTCATGGCGATGATCCTTGTAAGTCTTGTTGGCGTGCAGGCCTTGCGAGGGCATGCATCGGGAAGCCGTCCCGAGGGCCCGAGGCGCCCTCAAAACGGCTGCGGTTCAAGAAATGTAGCGCACAATGCCGATCTTCGGACGTGCGGGGCACAGTAATACCTCAAGGAATGCGCAAGTTTTTCGATTCGAGCCTGCATTGTCGAAGGACGCGCGGATCGTTCCCGGTCCGCGCTCATCTTGCCCGGCCGCCCCGGGCAGGCTAAGATTCTCTGAATACGACTGCATTTTCCGCCATGCCCCGCCACCGAACGCTTATTCCGACACTCCTAGCCGCCGTGCTCTGCCTTGCGCCCGCGCACGCCGAGACCGACGGCGGCGTCGCGGCCGTCTCGTCGGCCTCGCAGACGGGGTTCGGCGACGGCGACGTCAAGATCGGCATCATGGACACGATCAGCACGGCCGTCGACACGGCGAGCCTGCGCGAGGGGCTTGTGCTCCTCTCGCGTCCGCTTGAGAAGGACTTTCGCATTGCCTGGCGCGACATCGTGACGCCCGATGCGGCTCAGGAGGTGCTGCATCTCAAGCCCGACTTCCTCATACTGCCCACGGAGCAGATCGATCTGATGGAGGAGCAGGGGGTGCAGATCTTCCGCATCGCAACCCGAAAGCCCTGGACCGCCGTTGATGCGGCGCATGCGGTGGGCTCGCTCGTGGTGACGCGCGCGGACAGAAGCGACATCAGCACGCTTGACGACCTTGCGGGCAAGCACGTCGCCGCCGATACGCCGACGAGCCTTGCGGGATGGCTTGCGCTTCAGGGCGAGATCGCCCGCGCGGGGCACGATCCCGAGACGTTCTTCGGCCGGACGTCGTTTCTGAGCTTTGCCTATCCCGGCGTACTTTCGGCCGTGCTTCAGGGGAAGGCCGATGCGGCGGTGCTGCCGACGTGCCTTCTCGAGCTTCTCGATTCGCGCGGGCTCATCAATGCCGCCGACCTCAAGGGCGTGGGCGTACGGACCTCGGGCGCCATCGTCTGCCGCCACTCGACGGCGCTCTATCCGGACATCAGCCTGGTCGCCTTTTCGTGGACGCCCGAGCCCCTCGTCAAGCGCATGACGATCTCGCTCCTCTCGAAGGGGAGCGACGCCAACTACGAGTGGTCGCCCATGGTCGGCACGTCGGAGCTGCGCGACCTCTATCGTCTGCTTGAAATCGGCCCCTACCGTCATCTTCGCGACATGTCGCCCATGGCGGTCTACAAGCGCTGGCAGAGCGAGATTCAGGTCGGGCTCTTCATTCTGCTGCTGCTCATCCTGAACGAATTCCGCCTGCGCGGGCTCGTTGCCAAGCGCACGTCGGACCTGTCCGAAGCGCTCGCCGCCCTGGAGGCGTCGCAGGCCGAGGCCGCGGTCGTTCGCGACCAGCTCGGCGCGATCCGCAACTTCGCCGCCGTCGTGAAGATTCTTCTCAAGGACGCCCTGGCGAACAATCCCAATGCGAAGACCGCCGTCGAGGGGATCGATGCCGAAGCGCTCAAGATAGCGGGCATCGTAGACCGCGTTCGGGGCTATGTGAAGAACCGCACGGCCAACCACGTCCCGGCGGACCTCAAGCGTGCCGTCGAC
>CABUOH010000356.1 GCA_902493085.1 uncultured Sutterella sp.
AGCCTTTTCGGTCTTTTCCTGCGTGTAGCCGGCAGCCGTGTAGAGGAAGGTGCGCTTGGAGAGCGGGTATTCATAGCCGACGCCAGCGATGAAGTTGTTGCCTTCCGTAGCACCTGTCTTCACGTCTTCGTAGTCGTTGTAGCCGAACTGAGCCTTCAGCGTGCCGCCGACGAGCGGAGCGGTGGCGCCAACGACGATGCCGTAGCCTTCGTTCAGAGCGGTAGCGTCTTCAGCGTCCTTGCCGCCGTCGAAGTACTGAACGGCGACCATCGGCTTGACCATGCCGAAGTCATAGTTGGCAAAGGCGGACACGACGGTCTGGTTGTCGTCGTTCGTCTGGGCCTTGAGGTCTTCGCGGTTCCAGTCGGTCTGGCTGACGGCCAAGCCGGCATTAAGAGCACCGGCAGCGTACTTCACGCCGAGAGCGTAGTAGCGGTCAGCGTCGGAAGAGCCTTCCTGATCTTCGATGGCCTTGCTTTCGGCATCAACGTTGGACTTCTTGAGAGAAGCCTGAGCGTAGACCGTAACACCGGCAAACGTCGGGGTCTTGTAGGTAAGCGTATTGTCCATGCGGTCGCCGAGACCAAGGAAGATCTTGCCGGTCTTGGCGATGTTGTCCCAACCCGTGCTCATCGGCGTAGTGGCACTGCCCAGCATGCCGTAGCGGCCAACGCCGGAATCAAGACTGCCCGTGCGGCCGGCGGAGAGTTCGCCGTAAGGCGTCTGGACGTACAGGATGGATTCGCGGTGGAAGAGGCGGGAGCCCTTGTCGAGAGCGCCGTCGTCAGCCTTGAAGCTGTTTTCAAGGATGAAGCCGACCGTATAGCCGTTGCCGAGATCTTCCGTGCCCTTCAGGCCGAAGCGGGAACCGGAGTTCTGGCCGGAGCCCATGGAGAAGGTGTCCGTGGTGCCCTTGGCATTGTCCGTCTGCGTCCAGTTGAGACCCAGGTCAACGAGACCATAGAGCTGAACATCGGCAGCGAGAGCGGAGCCGGCGAAGGCGCCGAGAACGGCGACGGCGGCGAGAGACTTCTTGAACATTTTCATATCCTCATTTTTTGGTTCGCTCCAGGCCTTCTTGGTACGGCCCGCAAGCGGCGACAGCTCGAGCCCGAGGGGTGCTGTCGAGGTGGCGCATGCGCTTGACTTCGCGCCTGCACCGTGGTCCGGTCTTCGTTCAAGACCTGAGGGCCATTCTTTCAGAGAAGGCCGGGCTCGTGTGGCTTCTCCCGATGCCGCCTAAACGCGTCTCCCGCAATGGATCTTCCGTTTTTCAAGGCCCTTCCCATAATTGTTGCCCATAGATCATAGAGTGATCACCTTAGACAAACCGTTGTCGCCCCGCCACATTTCACCTCCTCATGCGCCAGAACGCTGCAGCAGAGGGGTTCCAAGAACCCTCCGAAAACTCCCTCGCTCAGCCATCGTTCTCCAAGTTTTCGTTCCATTCACACGCCTCTCCTTGCACTGCAGGCCTTGAGCAAATACAGGGAAAGCACGACATTCGGAGAACGTCTCCAAGATCGAAAATACGGATAAGGCATCACGACTTCGCGCGTTCGCCAAGACGGCGTCGACCGGCTCCGACGCCCTTCGCATCGTCCCTTCGCATCATCCCTTTGCATCACGCGTGCCGGCGGGCCTCTTCTACGGCATACTATCTGCGTCTGCCCGTCGGGGCCCTCATTCAAATCCTCATCCAGCGCCTACAACATGCCTTCAAACTCCAAGGACACCGCCGACCAACTGCTCGAAAGGCTTGAAGCCGAACATGCCAAGCTCTCCGACGACGAACGCGCCGCCTGCGCCTGCCTGATCGACGACATCGCCGCAGCGTACGGCATGCTCATCGGCGCCCGCCGCCTCACCGAAGAGCACTTCAGCGACGGGCTTTATGCCGTCTTCAGCCTGGCACCCGCCCTCCGGGAGGACGCCGCGCAGCTCCAGAGCGAAAGTTATGTCGAGACGCTGCGTCCCGTCTTTGAATCCTGCACGGGCGAGGACCATCCGATCGCCCACGTCCTCTTTGAGGCCAGAAACAAGATTGTGCGCATTTTGATCGACATCGTCGATCCGGACGGTCTGCCCGACAAGGACGAACTCCAGGACGTTCTCAATCAGGCGGTGAGGCTT
>CABUOH010000357.1 GCA_902493085.1 uncultured Sutterella sp.
GCTCACGATGAGCGACTTGTCCAGTCTGAACTGCTTCGTTTCAAGAAGTTCAAGCGGGGCGCCGGGCGCGGGTTTGAGCATGGCGCCCTCGGCGCTCTCGCGCTCGCGCTCGCGCCAGCGCAGCTTGGCCTGCGCGTCCTGAAGGGCGCGCAGCGTGGTGAGCGAAGGCAGAAGCGACTGAGGTTCGGCGGGCGGCGGATTGAAGGAGTAGCCCGATTCTTCGGGATCGGGACGGGCGAATAGGTCGCCCTGCACGAAGTGCCCGGCGACGTCGGGGCCATCGGTCTTTTTCAGGCGTGCGCGCCCCCGGCGAAACGGCACGGCGCCTTCGCGCGCGGTGCGCTCGAAGAGCATGCGGATCACGCCTTCGGGCGTCAGTCCCGCCCGGGCAAGCACTTCGGCTGCCTTGGCCGCCTCGATCTCGTCGAGCGCGATGGTGAACGTGAGAGTCTTCTGCATGGGCCGTAACGAAACAAAGTCTTGTGCGGACGGTGCGGCTCGGCAGCCGTCCTCATCACATTCTGAGTCTAGCAGAGGCGCTTCGCTGCGGCGCATGCGCTCATGTTTTCCCTGAAGCGCAAAGGCTCAAATGAGCTTGGTCGACTTGTTCGTGCATAAGTCGACATGCGCGAACGGCTGATGCCGCAGGAGACATTGACGGCGGCCTTCAAGAAGAACGGCCGCCATCCTTGAAGGAGGCGGCCGTTGCCATTGCGATCATTTGCCGTTTATCGGCACCCGCTTATTGGGCGGCGGGAATCTTGTAGGGCAGAGGCAGAACCGAGATCGGCGCGCCTTCGGGCGTGAGCGTGAGGCGGCCGGTCAGCGCGCTGCGAAGCGACGAGAAGGCGACGAGGGTCGAGATTTCGCCGGCGACCGCCTGGGTCACGAAGCCCGCTTCCAAGCCGTCGCAGTAGACGGGATCGCCGGGGAGCGGCGCAACGGTGCCGGCCACGAGGCCGAAAGCGGCCCTGCGGCTCGTCTCGCCGATGTGCTGGACGCGGGAGACGACTTCCTGGCCGGGGTAGCAGCCCTTGTTGAAGACGACGCCGCCCGTCAGTTCGTAGTTGACGGCCTGCGGCACGAAGAGCTCCCGCGAGCGCGGCCAAACGGTGGTCTTGCCGGCGGCGATTTCGGAAGCCCACCAGAGAGCGGAGTCGGCCGAGGCGTCGCCAAAGCGTGCGTCATCCTTGGGCGCGATGATGAGCGCGCGGCGGCCGCCGGCGCAGAAACCTTCGATCTCGGAGGCGGGTTCGGCGTCGAGAATGACGAGGCCCGCTTCGCGCACGACGCGTCCCGGGGCCGGCACGGGAAGGCCGGCGGCTTCGAGGAAGGCTTCGGCATTTGCGGGCACGCCCGTCATGACGACGTCGGCGCCCGCACAGGCAAAGGTCACGTCGGCGCGCAGCACGTACATGCGAAGACGCTTGAAGAAGGCCGGGGCGACGGCCTTGGGAACGAGCATCATGACGTCGTCGCCGTCCATCCAGACTCGGAACGTGGCCAGGAGGCGGCCCTTGGGCGTGCAGTAGCCCGCGTTGCGGACTTCGTCGGCAAGTCCCGTCACGGCGTTCGTAAACTGGCCGTGCAGGAACGGGACGGCGTCCTTGCCGGAAACGCGCATCAGGCCGTATTCGGTGACGCGGCAGCAGGGAGCGGCGGTCGTGAGCGTGAAGCGGCCGGCGTCGTCGGTGTCGGCGCCCGTGCAGGCATTGGCGTTGCAGTTCATAAGATGAAAATCCTGTCTAAGGTTGCTGTGCCTTCGGCTCGGTCTTCTTCTGCGTCTTCGGGCGTTTCAGAATGTACTGCCGGACGGCGCGGTTGTGTTCGGCGAGACTCTGCGAAAAATGGCTCGAGCCGTCGCCCTTCGAGACGAAGTAGAGGAACTTGGTGTCGGCGGGATTGACCGCCGCCTCGATCGACGCCTGCGTGGGTGCGCCGATCGGCGTGGGCGGTAGCGCCGGGATGACGTACGTATTGTAAGGCGTCGGCGTCTGCAGGTCCTTCTTGGTGATGTTGCCGCTGAACGCTTCGCCCAGACCGTAGATGACGGTCGGATCGGTCTGCAGCGGCATCTTGATGCGCAGGCGGTTGTTGAAGACCGAGCTCACGAGATGGCGGTCCGTG
>CABUOH010000358.1 GCA_902493085.1 uncultured Sutterella sp.
CCACCGACTGATAGCCGCCCGCGGCGTCGTTCTGATCGTCCTGCACGCTCACGGCGAGCTTGATCGAGGTCTTGCCCGCGTCGCGGATGACGTGCGGCGTCACGCGAAGCACCGTGCCCGACTCCACCTTGAAGAGGTCCACCGCCTCGCTGCCCTTGAGCGGAATGTAGTAGGTCGTCGTGTTTTCAAGCACGGCCTGCACGTTGTCGACGGTGAGCACGGAGGGGCGGCCGAGCATGCGCGCGGCGTTTTCGCTCTCGAGCGCACTGATGCGCGCCATGAAGTAGTCCGACCCGTGCGTGTAGATGGTCGAGATGAGCGCGCCGCCCAAGCCCGTGCCCGTCTGGATGATCGGGTTCCCCGAGTCGTCGAATCCGTCCGATCGTGCCGCCGCCCTGCCAGCGGCCGTCTCCGTCCTTGCCCGAGAAGTTGACGCCGAGCTCGCGGCTTGCATTGGTGTCGATGTCGACGATGGCCGCATGGATCTCGACGAGCTCCACGGGCTTGTCGAGGTCCCGAATCACCTGTTCGTAATACGGCATGCGGTAGGCCGCGTCGGAGACGAGCACCGCGTTGACGCGCGGATCGGCCATGATGCTGATGCTTCCCTGCTTGACGGGCGTGCCCGCGGACGAGCGCGAAGGCGCTTCCGCCTTCTTCTGCTTCGAGAGTCCGTCCGCGCCGAGGCTCGGCACGCTTTGCGCCGATTCGGGGCGCCCCCGCTCCTCGCTCACGGTCGAGCCCGCGACGCTCTGCCCCATCACCATGCCGCGCAGAATCGAGGCGATGCCGGGCACCTCCACGGTCTGATCCATGTTGGAGAGCGTGATGTCGTCGGCCCACGCGTACTTGATCGGGAAGACGCGCATGACGATCTTCTCGCGCTGCACGGCAAGATAGGCGTCCGCCGCCGTGCGCAGATTGTCGATGTAGCGCTGCGGGCCGCGGATCGTCATGAGGCTGCCGTCTTCGTTGACGAGAACGGGCAGCTCGTCGGCGACGACGCCCGAGCGCCTGAGGCTCTCAAGGAGCGCCTCGGCCGAGCCCGAGGGCACGGTCATGAATTCCTTCTTCACGTCGGAGAGCCTGTAGACGTGCAGGGTCTCGCCCGCCACGTAGACGCCGATGCCGTAGGCCTCGCGCATGGCCTCGAGAAAGTCCGCCGGGCGCACCTTCTGAAAGTTCCCGCTCACGCGGGCGCGCACCGTCGAGTCCATCTCGCACGCGAGCCCCTGGCTGCGCGCAAAGCTCGTGAGCACGGTCTTGATGTCCTGGCCGTCGGCGTAGTAGGAAAAGCTCCCCGAATAGACATGCGCCCATGCGCAGAGGGGCAGGATCAGTGCGGCGGCGAGCGCACGCTTCAACATCGAAATCACGTCAGCCGAGCCTCATTCAAACGCGTATGTCGAGCGTGTTCCACGCAAACGACCCGAAGGAAAAGGGAGAGGCCTGCGCCGCGGGCGCGCCGCCCATGAGCTCCCGCCAGCGGGCCTGATCGTTGAGAAAGGCCGTGACGAGCGCAATCTTTTGAGCGAAAGCTCGAGCCGGCCCTCGTGAATCGAGAGCACCGACGCCTGCGAGGGCATGAGGGCCGCCGCCTTCGTGCCGAGGCTCCTCAGCGCCTCGTCGCCCTCGGGATCATCCGCGGCGTCCGCCTTGGGCGCGGGGCCGAGGTCGCACGACGCGACGCACCGAACCCCGTCGGGCGTCTGAAAGACCACGTGAAGATCATCCTCGAGATCAACGCGGACGACTTCGTCCGAATCTTGTGCGGACAGCCGCCAGCCGGCCGCCCCGGCGGCGAGCTTGACGGTGTCGATGAGGGCTCGATTCATGGAGATGCTCAAGAGTTTGGAAAAATTCTTTTGTTCAAGTATAGATTATGCCTAGAATACAGGTATGAGATTTTCTCTCTCGCTGAGATCCAATCCGCTCGGCGGGACCGGCGGGCGGCGAAGCGCTCTTCCCGGCCGGCGCATGCGGCTGAGCTTCAGAAGCCCTGCGCGCGGCGGCCGACGGATCGTCTTCATCCGCCGCTCCTCACTTCACGTGCACTTCGGAGACTCCCATGGCAGTCATTGATATTGATAAACAGCTCGCCGACCTCGAACGCATGAGCGACGA
>CABUOH010000359.1 GCA_902493085.1 uncultured Sutterella sp.
CGCTTCGCCCGCCTTCGCAAAGCGCCGGTCGGCGGAGCCCGCTTCAGAGAGTTCGGAGAGCGCCTCATAGACGCGCAGCGCCTTTTCGTCCATGCCCATGCGGAAAAAGAGAAAGGCGAGCACCGAGAGCGTGGTCTTTTCGTCGGGGGTGAGCGTCGTCGTCATGTCAGCCTCCGAGCATCAGGCCGCGATAGGCCGAGAGCAGCATGCCGTTTTGCATGATGGGAAGAATCTCGTTTTCAAGGAGCGCCTTGATCTTGGGATTGTCGCTGGCCTGGAGCTTTGCCACGATGGCGGTGAGGTGCGACTCGAAGACTTCGGGACTCACGACGCGGCCGTCGCCGATGTCGGGGCAGAGCAGGTCTTCGGCGCGGCTGCGGGCGTTGCGCCGGGCGAAGAGCTTTTCGAGGCCCGACTGGCTGAGGACGCTCGCGGGCGTGTCGACGGGATTGGGAAGACCGGCCGCTTCGGGCATCTGCAGAAGCGACTGGATGCCGATCGAGGTGTTGAGCAGGTTTTGTACGGGCGTGGGCATGATCAGAGGCCGGCTTCGGCAAGGAGAAGGCGGACGGCGTTTTCAAGCGTTGCGGCACTCGCCTGCCGCGGCTCGATGCGGACCGCATAAATGAGATGGTCGCGGTGGAGCGCCGCGCGAAGCGGGAGTGCGTGCGCATTGCGCCAGTCGCAGCGCTTGAGCGCGGCCTCGAAGCGGCGCGGGGCTTCGTCGGGCGCAACGGCCAAGGCGAGCGAAATCGTGAGGGGCGACTCGGGATCGTTCGGGTCGCGCTCGAAGGAGAGCGATCCGACGTTCTCCATGTCAAGCTGGAGGCGGCCCTCGTCGTTGAGCGAAAGGCCCGGCAGGTCGAGCCTGCGGCCGAGTTCGTTGAGTTCGTGGTCGATCATGCGCAATGTCCTTGGCGTTATTCTAGCGAAGCGAGCCATTCGTCCTCGCGCTCGATGGCGGCGTCGACGGCGGTCTGCACGGCGTTCATGACGGTGTGGCGCCCCTCTTCGCCGTCAAAGAGCGCGAGCGGAAACTGCCTGACCGTCGAGAGAAGGTCCTGAAGAAAAAGCACCTCGTGCTCGATGTCGGGAGATGAAGCGCGCCGCGCGAGGGCGTCGATCGCGGAGGCGCTCAGAAACTTCTTGCCGCGAAGGTCGACGATTTCGCCGAGCAGATCCATCGGCGTCATCGACGAGGCGACGTGATGGACGTCGCGCCAGCGCGCGAGCATGTCGCTGCAGAGCTGATGGGCGCTTTGCGTGAGGCGCACGAGCGAGAGCTTTTCGTGCACGTTTTCAAGGTGCGTCTTCTCCATGCTCGGCGCGTCGGACGCGATGTCGCTCGAAATGGCGGCAAAGAGAAAGTCCATGGCTTCGTCGAACCGGTCGCCGAACTGCTTCTTGATGTCGGCGAAGACCTCGTTGACGCTCGAGAAGTCACCCACGGCGCTGCGGTAGAGTTCGCGCCCGGCTTCCATGCCGCCCACGGCCGGATGGCCGCCCGAGGCGAGCGCGCCGTGAAGCCCGAGCTTGACGGCTTGGGCGTTGGCCTTGAGAAAAGCGTCGGCCTCTTCCCTCAGGGCAGCCTTTTGTCCGCTCGAGACCGACGGATCCGCATCGAAGGCCTCGATTGCGGCCTGCATCGCGGCCCAGGCGTCGGTCGGATCCGGGAAGGCTTCGCTGAGAGCCTTGGACATGCGTTCGCGGTCGGGCATGCGCTTGAGCTCTTCGATGACGTCGCGCATTGCCTGGGCCTTGCCCGCCTGCTCCATCATGGCCTGATAGCGCTCGAGCAGTTCGCGCGAGACTTCGCCCGACTCGCGCTGCTTGCGGCGGCTGATCTCATAGTCCTTCGTCCGGTCGACGGAAAAGCCGAGCTCTTCGGCCGCGTCGGCTAGAAGCGAAGCCGGGGATTCGGCCACGCTTATCTGGTGGCCCATGAAGACGCTCTTGGCGCCCTGGGCCTTGGAGGCCGCGTCCGCGCCTGAGGGAAAGAGGGTTTGGAACGAATTGCTGACGCCTTCAACCGACATGGATCATGAGGTCCCGCAGAACGGGCAAAAAAAGGGAAAAAAAGGAAAGGGAAAGGGGCCCGCCGCGGTCTTGCACCGGGCCCGC
>CABUOH010000360.1 GCA_902493085.1 uncultured Sutterella sp.
TCATCGCCCGCGACGTCTCCGCGTGCGTGGGCGCACCCGTCGAGGTCCTTATTGACGACCTCGCCCGCTGGGAGATGCCCGTCACCCGCGTCCCTGGCATCGTGCTCGAAGCCGAGTGCGGCGACCTCGAGTGCAGCGTTTACGAACCCGACGCCTCGCTCCGCAAGGCCGCCTCCGACGAAGTCGTCGAGGAGACCCTCTCCTCCAACCTCCTTCGCTCGCGCTGCCCCGTCACGGGCCAGCCCGACCATGCCTCTATCGTAATCAGCTACCGCGGCCGCCGCATCGACCGACGCGCGCTCCTTGCCTACATCGTCTCCTTCCGACGCCACCAGGGCTTCCACGAGCAGTGCTGCGAACAGATCCACGCCGACGTCACGCGTGTGCTCGCCCCCGAGGCCCTGTCTGTCAACTGCTGCTTCACTCGTCGCGGCGGCATCGACATCAGCCCCTTCCGCTCCACCGTTGCTGATCTTCCCGATCCCGTCATCAGGACGCCCCGCCAATGAGCTTTCTCAAGATCGGCACGCGCTCGCGCTACGCCCTTCGCTTCATGATTGAGCTTGCCGAAGTTGAGCGCGCCTTCAGGCAGGAATCCGGCAAAAGCCGCGGCTACGTCAAGCTTCGCACCGTCGCGAGCTCTCAGGAGATTTCCTGGCGCTATCTCGAGCAGATCGCGCCCATGCTCGCCGAAGCCGGCCTCGTCGAGACCGTTCGCGGCCGATTCGGGGGCTATCGTCTTCTGAGAAATCCCGCAACCCTCTCGATTGCCGAAATCCTCCGCGTCGTCGAGTCCGACGAGGCGCCCATGAAGTGCTTCGAGCCCGACGACGACTGCAGCCGCAGTGCGGGCTGCGCCGCCTCCACCTTCTGGAAGGGCCTCTCCGAAGTCGTCGACAAGTATCTTGAGGGCGTCACGCTGCAGGATCTTGCCGACGGAGCGCACGCTCTTCCCGAACTCGTCCTTGACCGCGGACATGCGGCGTCCGGGGCCGAACAGAAGGCCTCTCCTGAGGCGGAAGAGACAACGGTCGATGAGGCTGCTGACGGCCTCAAGAAGGCACCTTGAGTGAAACGTTCAACCAGTGATGCGCCCGGCTTCTTCAATGAAGGCCGGGCGTTCGCATTTGAACGTCGAGAATTTCCACCCGGCGAAGATGCCTTTGGGGCGCAGTCAAAATTCGGGTTCGGCGAAACGGGACATAGGCCGATGCAACAGCTGTTGTTTCGAAGGGAGAGCGTTGTTTTATCGAAACAAATGTGGTCCAGAGGAACATGCGGGCTTTGGAGATAGACTTGCTGAAATCCGCTTGCCCGATGGCTTTGAATGCTTTAGACTCCGTTGAAATGTGAGTCATATTAGGGTTTATACCCCCCCCCAGCGATAACATAAACGAAACTTCACTTTGCGCGGTGCTCACGAAGGGCCTGCGTTCTTTTAATTTCGTTGGGGATTAAAAAATGAACTCCACATTCAAAATTGTGTTCAATAGGGCGCGAGGCGCTTTGATGGTGGTCAATGAGGCGACCTCCTCCGTTCAGGCCAAGGGTACGAGGACGGTGATTGCAGCGGCAGTGGCTGCGCTCGTGGCGGGCGGCGCGATGGCTGAAGACGTCGCGTATCAGCAGTCGTCTGACAACAAGGGTTATTCGGCCACCGATGCTCAAAACCTTGAGAAGGTTTTTGCAGCCGACGACGTTCTGAACATGACGATCACGGGCAAGGACAACACGCGTGCCTATGGTCTGCTTGCCACCGGTGAAAAGTCGGTCTACACGAACAAGGGAACGATCAACGTCAATCTTGCCAATGGCGATGATGCCACTCAAGCTTATCGCGTCAAGGGCATGATGGCCGACAATGGCGGCACGGCTGTCAATGACGGCACGATCAATGTCACGAACGCCTATGGCATGATTGTCGCCAGCACGGGCAAGAATACGATCACGAACAACGGAACCATCGACGTCAAGTCGGGCGTTGCCATGGAAGTCGCGCCGACAGGCATTCAGGGCTCAGGCCAGGAAGGCTCCAATGCTCTCGCGACCAACAACGGCACGATTACGGTTGCCAAAGATGGCGTCGGCATTCTCATGAGCGGCACGGGCAACACGTT
>CABUOH010000361.1 GCA_902493085.1 uncultured Sutterella sp.
GGGAGCGCCGCCCTTTTCAAGGCGATCGAGGCAGGCGTCGCACTTCGTCATCTTGCGCGCCTTCGCGTCGAGCTGAGGCGCGCCGTAGGGACAGGCCTTGGCGCACATGCCGCAGCCGATGCACTTCGCGCGGTCGATGACGACGAGGCCGTCCTCCGGGCGCTTGTAGTGCGCCTTGGTCGGGCAGACCTTGACGCAGGCCGGATCCTCGCAGTGGTTGCAGGAAATGGAGACGTACCACGCATGGACGTCCTGATGCCAGGCGCCCGTCATGCGGTCCTGACGCCAGCTGCCGCCCGCTTCCTCGAGCACGCGGCGCAGATTGAGCCCGACGGGCAGGTTGTGAGCGTCCTTGCACGCCACCGCGCAGGTTTTGCAGCCCGTGCAGCGCGAGACGTCGACGACGAAACCGTATTGCTTTGTCATGTTCTTCTCTCCTTATGCTCAGGCCTTGACGACTTCGACGAGGTTGGTGTGCTGCGGATTTCCCTTGGCGAGCGGACTCGGGCGCAGCGACGTGAGCGTGTTGATGTTGCCGCCCGCGTCGACCCTGCGGCCGTTCCTCATCTCAGGCTTGTACCACGCGCCCTGCGGAATCGAGACGACGCCCGGGATGATGCGCGGCGTCACCTTGGCAGGGAGCTCCACCGCACCGCGGTCGTTGAAGACGCGCACCAGGTCACCCGACTTGATGCCGCGGCTCTCGGCGTCGACAACGTTCAAGAGGACTTCGTCCGGGAACTGTTCGCGAAGCGCGGGCAGGTTGTGGAAGGTCGAATGGATGCGCCCGTGGCCATGATGGCCGTAGCACTGGAGGGGGTACTTCTTCTGAAGTTCGTCGCCGGGCATCTCCCAGGTGCGCACGAACTTCGGAATGGGCGAGATGACGTCGCCCTCGGGCAGCACCCAGTGCTTGGCGATGTCGGCCAAGCGCTCCGAATAGATCTCGATCTTGCCCGAAGGCGTCTTCAGGGGATTCGCCTTCGGGTCTTCGCGGAAGGCCTTGAGGGCGATGCCGGCGTTGGGCAGATCGCGGATGTGCGCGGGACCCGTCTTCCAGAAGGTCGCAAAGTCGGGCAGCGACGGAATCTTGCGGCGCGTTTCGTTGTAGCACCACTCGATCCATTCGAGCTGCGTGCTTCCTTGCCGAGATGCTTGGCGATCCCGCGGCAGATCTCCCAGGTCGGGCGCTGCTCCCATTCGGGCTCGACCGCCTTGTGAAGCGGCAGAATTGCGGCGGAGTCGCCGTTCGAGCCGCCCGAAGCGGTGATGTCGTCGGTTTCGGGCCCGAGCGTGTCGGGCAGCAGAATGTCGGCGTAGCGGGCCGAGGGGGTCATCATGTTGTCGCAGACGACGATGAATTCGCACTTCGTGGTGTCGCGCAGGATTTCGTCCGTCCGGTTCGAATCGCTGTGCTGATTGATGAGCGTGTTGCCGCCCGAATTCACGATCATCTTGATGTCGTGTCCGAGCGTCTTGACGCCCTTCAGGCCGTCGTGCACGTCGTCCATTTCGCGCCCGCGCACGATCGCGTCGGTCCAGAGGAAGCAGGGAATCGTTGCCTTGACCGGGTTGACGCCCACGGGCAGATAGACGGCGGGAACGGCCGTGTTGCCTTCCTGCTGTCCCGTGCTCGTTCCGGGTAGCCCCACGTTGCCCGTGAGGATCGGGAGCATCGCCACGGCGCGGCTCGTTTCTTCGCCGTTGGCCTGCCGCTGCGGACCCCAGCCCTGCGAGAAGAAGACGGGCTTGGTCGTGCCGATCTCGCGCGCGAGCCTCACGATCGTCTCGACGGGCACGCCCGTGATGCGCGATGCCCATTCGGGCGTCTTTTCAATCCCGTCGGGGCCGCGGCCCAGAATATGGGACTTGTAGTCTGCTCCCTTGGGCGCGGAGGCGGGCAGAGTCTTTTCGTCGTAGCCCACGCAATAGGCGTCGAGGAACGCCTGGTCGACCCAGTTGTTCGCGATGAGTTCGTACGCGATCGCCTCGATGAGGGCCGCGTCGGTTCCGGGACGAATCGGAATCCATTCGTCGGCGTGCGCGACCGCCGTGTCGGTGTAGATCGGATCGATGACGATCATGCGGGGCTT
>CABUOH010000362.1 GCA_902493085.1 uncultured Sutterella sp.
CCGCCGTGATCGTCGTCCCTGTCCGGAAAGGGCGCGAAGACTTCGTCGAGCAGGGCGCGAAAGAGCGTTGCGCGGCCGTTGCCGTCGAAGAGAAGCGCGTTGCGGACGTCCTCGTCCTCGACGCTCGGATGCACGAGCGAAGCCCGGGCGTCTTGCCAGGGCGTCATGAGTTCGGGGCGCACGGGTTCAAGGAGCGCCTCGGCGTGAAGAAGTCCGTCCTTTTGCGTGAGCATGAGGCCGACGCGTCCTGCAAAGCCCGCCGGCACGAGGCCCGCCTCTTCAAAAAGGCGTCGGGCGAGAAGGACGTTTGCGTCGGGGGCCGTGGTCCAGGGGTCCGGAAGCAGGGAGGCCGCGGGCGCGACGGGCGAAAAGCTGAGGGCGGCGGGGATGCGGAAGGAAGTCATGGGCGGTTGGTTTGAATGCTTCGCTGCGGGATGGTGGGATTGTAGATCAGTCGAATAGATCAACCGAAGAACGATCGGGAATTTCCCGAGGAAAACGGGATTGGACTCACGGGCGGCATAGAATTCTGCAGCAAGCGCGTGCGCGCCGAAAAAAAAGCCGAAAAGCCGAAAAGCCGAAAAGCCGAATAGGCGAAAAAGCGAATAGGCGAATAGGCGCGGCGCGGGAATCCCTTTTCAAGACAACATGAGGATGGAAATCATGACCGAACTGCCTCCGCTTCTTCCCGAGTACGACGAGCCCGTCAAGGCGCTCTTTGAAAAGCCCCGCATTCAGCAGGCGATGAAGCTTCTCGACGAGGGCGCCGAGGCTTCGATGGTCATGCAGTGCGAGCTCTGCGAGATTCCGTCTCCGACCTTTCACGAAGAGGTCCGCGCGGCCGAGATCGTTCGCCGCATGAAGGCGCTCGGCCTCAAGGACGTGACGATCGACGAGATCGGCAACGTGATCGGCCGCCGTCCGGGCAAGGGAGAGGGCCCCGTGCTCGCGATCGGCGCGCACATGGACACGGTGTTCCCGGAAGGCACGCCCATCAAGGTGCGCCGCGAAGGCGACCGCTACTGGGCGCCCGGCATCGCGGACAACTGCTGCGGGCTTCGCTGCCTTCTTGAAACGATCCGCGCCTTTGAGGAAACCGGGGTTGAAACCGAGGGCGACATCTGGTTCGTGGGCACCGTGGGCGAAGAAGGCAACGGCGACATCCGCGGCTCCAAGCATCTCTTCAACGGCACGAACCACATCGACGGATTCCTCGCCGTCGACAACGCCGACATGGGGCGTCTTCTCTACGCCGCGATCGGGAGCCACCGCTACCGCTTCACCATCACGGGTCCCGGGGGACATTCCTGGACGAACTTCTCCGAGTGCCCGAGCGCCGTTCACGCGATGTGTCTCGCGGGCGCCAAGGTCGCGCACGTGAAGGTGCCCGAAGGTCCGAGGACGACCTTCACGATCGGCACCATCAAGGGCGGCACGAGCGTCAACACGATCGCCGCCTCCTGCCAGGTCGACGTCGACATGCGCTCGCTCGACGACGGCAACCTCGCCGAGCTCGAAAAGATGATCTTCAAGTGCTTTGAAGAAGGCGTCGCCGAAGAAAACGCGATCTGGGGCGTGACGGACCCGGCCAAGCAGGTGAAGCTCGAGGTCACGATGATCGGCGACCGTCCGGGCGGCCTGCGTCCGCACGACTGTCCGGTCCTTCAGACGAGCCGCGCCGCCATGGGCTGCCTCGGTCTTGAGCTGAAGCGCTACACCGCTTCCTCCACCGACGCCAACAAGCCCGTGAGCCTCGGTATTCCGGCCACGTGCCTCTCGGGCGGCGGCGCGA
Organism: uncultured Sutterella sp.; assembly: GCA_902493085.1. Classification (GTDB taxonomy): domain Bacteria; phylum Pseudomonadota; class Gammaproteobacteria; order Burkholderiales; family Burkholderiaceae_F; genus Sutterella. Next base: position 1,793 of record CABUOH010000362.1, read on the forward strand.
TGTACCGCACCCACACGGTGGACGAATACTACGACGCGATCCGCATCGAGGAAGGTCCGAAGATGGTCTTCCTCACGGCCTGCGCCCTTGCGGGCGCCGAAGGCATGAAGGCGCTTCTGCCCAAGATGCCCGCCGCATGACAGGCGAAGGGCGGCCTCTGCCGGCCGTCGCCCGTCGATGAATGAAGAAATGCCGCCCTGCAGTCATCCGCGAGGCGGCATTCTTGTTTGGCCTTGCCTTTGTCGTTGCCTTTGTCTTTTGCGACGCGGTGCCGAACGATGAATCGTCCGGCACCCGTTT
>CABUOH010000363.1 GCA_902493085.1 uncultured Sutterella sp.
CCGATTTCGTCCATCAGCACGAGCGAGCGGTCCGTCGCCTGATGCAGGATGGCGGCGGCCTCCGTCATTTCGACCATGAAGGTCGAGCGGCCCCGGGCAAGATCGTCGGATGCGCCGATGCGGGTGTGGATGCGGTCGACGGGGCCGATCGTCACCGATTCGGCCGGCACGAAGGAGCCTGCCCAGGCAAGGAGCGTGATGAGCGCCACGGCGCGCATGTAGGTTGACTTGCCGCCCATGTTGGGGCCCGTGATGATGAGGCAGCGGCGTCCGTCGCCGAGGCGGCAGTCGCTCGGCACGTAGGATTCGATCGTCGTTTCGACCACCGGATGGCGGCCCTTGACGATTTCGATGCCAGGGCGGCTCGTGAGGGTCGGACGCACCCAGTGGTGCTCGACCGCATGGCGCGCGAGCGTCGCGGCGACGTCGAGCTGCGCGAGCGCGCGGGCGGCGGCCATGAGGGCCGGCACATGTCCCGAGATCGAGCTTACGAGCCCATCGTAGAGTTCCTTTTCAAGCGCGGCGGAGCGTTCCTTCGCGGAGAGCGCCTTGTCTTCGTAGTCCTTGAGCTCGGGCGTGATGAAGCGCTCGGTGTTCTTGAGCGTCTGCCTGCGGTGGTAGGTCACGGGGACGGAGGCGGCCTGCACCTTCGAGACTTCGATGTAGAAGCCGTGCACGCGGTTGAATTCCACGCGAAGCGTTGAGAGCCCCGTCTTCCTGCGTTCGCGCTCTTCAAGGTCGAGCAGGAACTTGCCCGTGTTGTCGCGCATCTCGCGAAGCTGCCTGAGCTCCTTGTTGAATTCGGTGCGGATGACGTCCCCTTCGCGCAGAAGCGTCGCGGGTTCGGCGAGGAGCGCGGCCTCGAGGTTCGCGAAGATTTCCACGGGAAGCGTGAGGGCTCCGGCCGTCATGCCGAACCAGGCCTCGTCGCGCCGGGCAATTTCGGCGTTCACCTCGGCCACGATCGGAAGCGCGTCGCGAAGGGCAGCGAGCTCCTTGGGGCGCACCGTCCCGAGTGCGATGCGGCTTGCAATGCGCTCAATGTCGGGCAGGCCCTGAAGACGCGTCTCGATGAAGGTTGAGAAATCCTGATCTTCGGCGAGCGCCGCGAGGGCGTCGTGCCGGCCTCCCGCCTCGTCGGCCTTGGTGAGCGGCAGGTTGAGCCAGCGGCGAAGCTCGCGGCTGCCCATCGACGTGCCGCAGTTGTCGAGTACGGAAAAGAGCGTGGGGCCGCGTCCCTCGCTTCGGATGGAGTCCGAAATCTCAAGATTGCGCCGGCTCGCCGGGTCGATGATGATGTATTCGGATTCGTCCGTGAGCTTCAGGGGGCTGATGAACGGAATCATGTCGACCTGGGTTTCGGTCGTGTAGTCAAGGAGCGCGTTGGCTGCGGCGAGCACGCCCTCCTTGCCGCTCACGCCCCAGGCGTCGAGATTGTCGAGCCCGAAGGTCTTCTTGAGGGCCTCTTCGCCGTGCTCCGCATCAAAGTGCCATGCGGGCATCGGCGTGACGGTGACCTCCGGGTGGGTTGCCCGCATCGTGTCGCGAAGCTTTTCGGTGACGAGAAGTTCGGAAGGCGAAATGCGGGCCACTTCGGAGTCGAACTGCTCGTCCGTCACCTCGGTGGCGAAAAAGTCGCCGTTTGAGAGCGTGAGCCAGGCAAAGCCCCAGAGGGCCTTCTTGCCGGCGGGGCGCGAGACGGAAAGAAGCACGGCGTCCGTTTTTTCCGGCAGGAGCGACGTGTCCGTAAGGGTGCCCGGCGTGATGATGCGCGAGATGCGGCGCTCCATCAGGCCCTTTCCCGGCGTGCCGAGCTGCTCGGCGATGACGACCGATTCGCCGAGCTTCACGAGGCGCGCGACGTACTGATCGAGCGAGACCATCGGAATGCCGGCCATCGGGATCGGGTCGCCGTTCTTGAGCTTGCCGCGCTTCGTGAGCGTGATGCCGATGAGGCGGTTCGCCTTGGCGGCGTCGTCAAAGAACGTTTCATAGAAGTCCCCCATGCGAAACAGCCCGAGCGTCTCCGGATAACGGCGCTTCACCTCGATGAACTGACGCATCGCAGGCGTGAAGTCGTTGAGGTCA
>CABUOH010000364.1 GCA_902493085.1 uncultured Sutterella sp.
CCCACCCTCTATAGGCCGCCCCCAAGTGACTCAGCAAACGCTTCTCGAATCCATCAGCTCGCCTGCGGACCTGCGCAGGCTCGACGTGCATCAGCTTCCGCAGCTCGCTCAGGAGCTTCGCACGTTCATGGTTGAGTCCGTCTCGAAGACGGGCGGTCATCTCTCGAGCTCGCTGGGGGCGACGGAGCTCGCCGTTGCGATTCATGCGGTCTTCAATACGCCCGACGACCGGCTCATCTGGGACGTCGGCCATCAGGCCTACGCTCACAAGATCCTGACGGGCCGCCGGGACGACATGGCGACCCTGAGAAAGCACCACGGCCTCTCGGGCTTTCCGAAGCGCTCGGAGTCGTCCTATGACGCCTTCGGCACCGCGCATTCCTCCACGTCGATTTCGGCCGCGCTCGGCATGGCCATTGCGGCCCGTCTGGAAGACAAGACCGACCGCTGGCACATCGCCGTGATCGGCGACGGCGCGCTCACGGGCGGCATGGCGCTTGAGGCGCTCAACGACGCGGGCGTCTGGAAGGAAGGCGTGAAGCTTCTGGTCGTTCTCAACGACAACGACTGCTCGATCTCGCCGCCTGCCGGGGCGCTCTCGAACCATCTCGCGAAGATCGTCTCGACGCGAGCCTACACGTGCGCGCGCGAAATCTCAAAGCGCGTTCTCAAGCCGGTGCCCGGACTCTGGGACATCGCCAAGCGCATGGAGAAGCAGGCGATCAACTTCGTGAGCCCGCCTTCGGGCATCTTCTCGAGCTTTGATCTCAACTACTACGGTCCCGTCGACGGACACGACGTCGTGGGACTCGTCGAGGTGCTCCACAATCTCAAGCGCCTCAATTCGCCGTGCGTGCTGCATGTCGCAACGCAAAAGGGCAAGGGCTACGAGCCCGCCGAAATGGATCCGACGGCCTATCACGGCGTGGGCGTCTTTGATCCGCTTCTCGGCCTTCCCGTCAAGTCGCCGGGCAAGCCCACCTACACCGACGTCTTCGGCCGGTGGCTTTGCGACACGGCCGCCGCCGACAAGCGTCTCTACGGCATCACGCCCGCGATGCGCGAGGGTTCGGGCCTCGTGGAGTTTGCGCGCCGCTATCCGGAGCGCTACCGCGACGTCGCCATCGCCGAGCAGCATGCGGTCACCTATGCGGCCGGTCTTGCCTGCGAAGGCATCAAGCCCGTCGTCGCGATCTACTCGACATTCCTGCAGCGCGCGATCGACCAGGTCATTCACGACGTGGCGCTGCAGAACCTGCCCGTCGTCTTTGCCGTTGACCGAGGCGGTCTTGTGGGGGCGGACGGCGCGACGCATCACGGCTTCTTCGACATCGCGCTTTTGCGCACGATTCCGAACATGACGGTGATGACGCCGTCGGATGAAAACGAGTGCCGCCTCATGCTCAACACGGCCTACGCGCTCGACGGCCCCGCTTCGGTGCGCTACCCGCGCGGCCGCGGCCCGGGCGTCGAGGTGACGGCCGTGGGCGAGACGATTCCGGTCGGCCGTTCGCGCACCCTGCGAAAGGGCGCCCGCGTGGCCTTCCTCGGGTTCGGCAGCATGACGAACGTGCTCGCGCCCGTCGCCGAGAAGCTTGACGGCACGCTGATCGACATGCGCTTCGTCAAGCCGATCGATGAGGAAGCCGTGCTTGAAGCTGCGCGCACGCACGATCTGATCGTCTGCGCCGAAGAAGGCATGCTCATGGGGGGCGCCTGCAGCGCCGTTCTTGAAACGCTCGCCGATCACGGCGTTGCCAAGCCGGTCATGCGCTTCGGCCTGCCCGACGCGTTTGTCGAGCAGGGCACGCAGGCCGAACTCCTGGAAGACGTCGGCCTCACGTCCGAGGCCATCGAGGCCAAGGTCGTCGAGCGGCTCGCAAAGCTCGCGGCCTGACAGTTCGGTCTGACAGTTCGGTCTGACAGTTCGGCCTGACTGTTCGGTCTGAATGTTCGGTCTGAATGTTCGGCCTGAATGTGCGTCCATGAAGCCGCGCACGTCCGCGGCGCCGTCCTCGAGATCACGGCGCCGACGGACTGAGGCGGATAAAAATACGTATTGAGAGAGTGTGAGAAGAGATCGTGT
>CABUOH010000365.1 GCA_902493085.1 uncultured Sutterella sp.
TCCGAAGATTCTACAGGTTTGCGGGCGTTTCAAACGAGTTTGCGCAACTTGGTTTTCGCAACTTGGCAGGCGCAACTTGGCTGAAGCGCAGCCGTCAGGGGCGGCGCGCAGGCGCAGCGTCGGAACTCGGCTTCTCGATCCTGCAGACGGGCGTCATGCCTTCCGCCTCCCAAAGAGCGGCGGGAAAAAGGTAGTCGCCGCCCAGAACGGGCACCTTGACGGTCGTGCGGGGAAAGTCGGGCTTCAAGTCGGGCGAGAGGGCCTTTTCAATGAGGGTCGTGCAGTAGAGCGCATCGGGGTCGTCGGGGACGAGCCTGAAGGCTTCGCCCTTCATGTCAAGCGCGCGGCGTGCGGCGCGGCTCTTGAGGTCGTCGTCCCAAGAGGGGCGCACGACGCCCGCTCCGTCGCCCAGGGCGAGAAAGCCGGCGAGGGTCGAGGCGACGACGCTGTTGGGATGCTTCGGGTCGTCCGAGGTGGTCGCATGCACGATCGTGACGGGATTCGTGCCCGCCACAATGCCGACGTGAGATTGACATCCTCCCGACGTATGAATACGCGGGATTCCTCTTCACTTCGCGTCAAGACGCGACGAAAAGGACGGTTCCCGTTGCTGTCTTGTTGCCAAGCTCACTACACGGGCGAACTGAGCCTGTCCGGCTCTTCTTGAGGACGTTAGTTGCCCCCACGACGTCGGCATTCGCGGTGTACCCGCATTTCTGACAACCGAAATGCGCCTGCGAAGGCCGATTTGATGAACTCGTGTATCCGCAGATTGGACAGGTCTGGCTCGTGTATTTCGGATCGACGAGAATGAGTCGGCCATTGGCCTTGAATACGGCCCAGTGGATGGCCATTCTCATCGCGTAGGGCGCAACACGTGCCAGAGACCGGTTCAAGCCCGTCTTCTGACTCACGTTTTTGCCCGGCTCCTCAACCGTGCCTTTGGCCGACTTCGTCATGTTCTTCAACTTCAGGTTTTCCATGGCTACCCATCCGTAATTCTGTGCGATGGTGTGAGCCGTCTGAAGCATGAAGTCCCGACGAATGTTGCGGATACAACGATGGTGATTCTGAATCTTCGCCTTCAGTCTTCTGCGCTTGCGGCTGGGCTCCCGCTTGTCGAACGGGTTCGCCTTGCCCAACTTGGCAAGCTTTTGACGAGCTTCCTTGTTGCGGCAGAGCTGGCGCTGAAGTACGGCGATTTGCTTTTCGTGCTTCTTGATGGATTCGACATCGAGCTGGAACACCGTCCCGTCCGAGAGCGTCACCGTCCGGGCAATGCCCAGATCAATGCCGACCTCGCCGGGACGACGCGGACCGTCGTTGGCGAAATCCATCTCCGTCACGACCGAGACAAACCAATGCCCGCATTCGACGGAAACCGTCATCTGCTTGATCTTGCCTTGAATCGGACGCGACTTTCTGAAACGCACGAAGCCTGCCTTCGGGATGCGGACTCGACCATTGGCCTCGTCCCAATCCGTCGGGCGAACTTGCGGAATGCGGAAGGAATCCCCATCGCCCCGAGCTTGGAACTTTGGGAAGCCCTTTTTCTTAGCCTTGAACGCTTGGATTGCAGCAGACGCGTCCATCAGGCACTGTTGAAGTGCCTGAGAAGGCGCTTCCTGCAACCACAACATGTCGTCTTCCTTTTTCCACAGCACCAACCGTCCGGCCAGCTCCGTGTACTTGAGAAAAGGAACCTCTTGTTCAAGGCACCGCTTCTGCAGTTCTACCGCCTTGTTCCACACGAAACGCCGCCACCCGGCAGCTTGAGCGAAGATTCGCTTCTGCTCCCGGGTAGGCATCAGTTCGAACTTGTAGGCGATGTTGGCTTTCATGATTTCAATCCTACACCGTCCTTTTCGAGGACGCATGCTTCGCACGAGTTTGTGCGAAGAGGATTTGAGCGCCTTTCTTCCCGATGGTTGAAACCACGGGCTCTCTCGGCTCTACTTTGTAGGGGACGCGTCCTTTGCCCTGCGCCTCGAGAATGAGACGGCTTTCCGTGCCAAAGCCTCGCCGAAAGACGAGGTCGCCCGTCTGAAGCGGGCCGCAGGCGGCAAAGTCGTGCACCGTGAG
>CABUOH010000366.1 GCA_902493085.1 uncultured Sutterella sp.
GATCGGTTTCGCGAAGGTAGTTCGGGAATTCCTTCACCGAGAAGCCCACGCCCGATTCGGGCTGACGCGTGAGGCGCAGGTTGTAGTAGTACTTCATGCGAACCGCTTCGCCCAGGGCATTGTCAAGGAGCGCATGGACGCACGCGAAGGCGTCGGGAATCTCGGGCTCCCCGATGTCTTCGAACACCTTGTGGTAGGCGATGAGCCGGTCGTCTTCGCCGTCTTCGGACTTCTCCTGCCAGAGGAAGACGTTTTCGGCATTCAACTCTTCATCGTTGATGATGAAGTGCTGCTTGACGTCTCCCTTGGAGATGCCGAGCGTCACGCGCCAGCAGGGCGTGAGCACTTCGGGCATCCGGCGGATGAGCGCCCGCAGCATGTAGCTTTTGAGCCAATCGCCGTCCGCCGTCAGGATGAGATGAACCACGCCGACAGCGTCACCCACAAGAACGCGGGCGTCGGGCACGACCTTCTCAAGAAACCCATTGATCTCCTCCACGGCTCTCAAGTAGTCGTCGGGATCCGCAAGACGGTTTTGAAGCGGCGTCGTCTTGTCCGTAAGCGTCTGCCAGAATTCTTCAATGCGTTCCCGGAAGGGGATCAGGAAGCGCGGATAGGCCATCTGGACGCGGCATTGGCGCATGAATTCAAGGGAATCCTGATCGCCCTTGAGCTTGGCTTCGGCGCGCTCGAAAAAGGGTAGCGCCTCTTCCTCGCGTTCGAGGAAATAAAGCGCGTAGCCCATGCGGAACTGCCACTTGTGGGTGTCCTCATAGCGGTCGCGAACGGATTCAAGGAGCCGGATCGCACGAAGAAGTTCAGGACTTCCCATGCCGCTAGCGTTGTTGTAGGCGCGCGCGAGTTCATGGGTAAGCGCCGGGTGGCGCATGTCGTCGGGTTCGGCTTCGAGCATCCGAATGATGCCGCGGTAGTCCTCCTTGTCGTTGAGGTCGTCGACGACCTTGAGCGTTTGGACGACGTCGGGCGGAAGATGCTCTTCGGGCTCAGTCGGCGTCTTGTCGTCAAGACTGCCAAAGGCGGCATTGATCCTGAGGTGATGCGCGCGCGGCTCTCCGGTCTCGGGGTTGGGCGTGAGAAAGATATGAATGCTGCGGTCAAGGTTGAAGCAGATGTCCGTGATTTCGCCCACCGGGATGTCCTTCTCCTTCAGGAAAAAGCTGATGGCTCCGCGGGCATGCCTGATCCATGTGGGCGGGAGATGCGAGAGCCCGGCTTCGTTCATGCGAAACGTCACCGGCACGCGAACGCCCTCGAGCGGTATGTCGGCCGACAGACAGTAGAAATAGGTTTCATGGGGCTTGACGCCCTTGAGCTCAAACGCCTCGCAGGCCGCCTTGAAGCCTTCGGGATCCCTGACCACGCATTGGAGCGCCTGCTGCTTTTCCATCACCTCCTCGAGGTCCATGCGGTTGGTCTGCAGGTCTTCGTCGTGCTCGGGGCGGATGTAGTGAAAGAGCATTTTGGGGAGCGTCGCGCCGGCGTGAATTTCCTTTTCGAGCGTTAGGAATTCGGAGTTGCCCGGCACGAGCCCAAGGCCCTGCTTCACGGCGATCATGGCGGCGTCGGGTTCGCCGAAGTGCGCAAGAAGCTTGGCGAAATGGAGCCACCCCCAGGGGTAGCCGGGTTCGACTTCTGTTCCTCTGCAGGCAATCTCGAGCGCTTCCTTGAGCCGCCCCACATACGTGAACGCGACGGACAGGCGATAGTGCCAGACGCCGCTCATTCGCGCATTGGCCTCGGCCTTGAGAAGGACTTCAACGGCATGAGCGTAGGAGACGTAGTCGTCGCGCTGCAGGAGCGCGAACGAGCGCCAGAGCGCGTATTCGAGGTCGGCCTCGGCCTCTTCGCGCGTGAATCGCCCTTGGGCGACGCCCTCTTCGACAAGCTTGTCAAGATAAGCGAGGATGCGTCCGACGTCGGTGACGCCGTTTTCGTCGCACGATTCCAAATAAGCTCGATCCTTATCCGTTAGGAGCATGGTGTCACCTCGATGTCGCGGGCCGGGAGTGCGCCCTTCGGGCTTTCGTCTGCCCGGCCTCGGTTGCGGTTTCTT
>CABUOH010000367.1 GCA_902493085.1 uncultured Sutterella sp.
CGGGCCCAGCGCAGGAAGTGCAGCTTGCGCTCGAGCTCGAGGTTGAACATCTCGCGGTCGTAGTCGGACATGAGGTCCCACTTGTTGACGGCGACGACGAGGGCGCGGCCTGAGTCGAGTACGTAGCCCGCAATGTGGGCGTCATGATCGGCGATGCCGTTCTTGGCGTCGACGACGAGAATGACGACGTTGGCGTCCTCGATGGCCTGCAGGGTCTTGACGACGGAAAACTTCTCGATCGCCTCAAAGACCTTGCCCTTCTTGCGCAGGCCGGCGGTGTCGACAAGCTCGTAGGGGCGGCCGTTGTATTCGAAGTCGACGCGGATGGCGTCGCGGGTTGTGCCCGGCATGTCGAAGGCAATGAGACGCTCCTCACCAATGAGCGCATTGATGAGCGTGGACTTGCCGGCATTGGGGCGGCCTGCGAGCGTCACCTTGAGGCGCTTGGGCGCGTCGGGATCGGCATCCTCCTCGTCTTCAGGCTCCTCTTCAAAGCCTTCGAGAGCGAGATCCATGACGGCATTGACGCCCTGGCCGTGTGCTGCCGAGATGAGCCACGGCTCTCCGAAGCCGAGCTCATAAAATTCGGCAGCGGCGATGGCGGAAAGACCTTCAGCCTTGTTGATGACGAGGATCACCTTGCGGCCGGACTCGCGCAGACGCACGGCGATGCGCTGATCGTGCGGCGTCAAGCCTGCGCGCGCGTCGCAGACGAAGATGACGACGTCAGCCTCATCGATCGCAAGCTCGGCCTGGCTCGCCATGGCCTTGACGATGCCTTCGGACTTGACGGGCTCAAAGCCGCCCGTGTCGACGACAATGTAGGGCATGCGGCCTACGCGGCCCTGACCGTACTGACGGTCACGGGTTAGTCCGGGAAAATCGGCAACGATGGCGTCTCGGCTACGTGTAAGACGATTGAAAAGCGTGGACTTGCCGACGTTCGGGCGGCCCACGAGAGCAATGACAGGAAGCATGTTTCTAAAAAAGGAGAGGCCGGACGACACGCCTTGAGAGCGCATCGACCGGCAGGGATTCAAGGCTTATGAAAGAACGCCGGCCGCACGGCGTCATTCGCCGAGCGACTCCTGAAGCACGTAGGCCACTTCGCCTTCAACGGTCTGGAAGACCGCGCCATAGCCGAACTGTGCGGCGGGCGCACGCACGGCGCCGTCAAGACGAGTGCGGCCAACGACATCACCGTTGGCAGGGTTCATCATCGTGACATAACCCTCATAGTCGGCGACGGCAAGCGTAGCGCCGATGCGAATCGGAGCGCTCACCGTGCGGTACTCGAGATCTCGGTTGACCCAAGCCTCGCGGCCGTTGTCGCGATTGTAGGCATGAACGTAGCTCTGATCGTCAACGACGTAGACCATTCGGGCGTCCGCGACGGGCCCCGTCACGCTGTCGACCCGGGCATTCCAGGCGAGCTGACCGTTCGTCGAGCTCATGCAGACCAGATTGCCCTGAAACGCCGCGGCGCACATAAGCTGATTATCGACCCAAGGGCGGCCCACAACGTCAATGAGGCGTTCTACTTCGGTGATGCCCGAAGCCTGTCCGATGACGGCGTCAAAGACGGGCTTGCCGTTGAGGCCGAGCGCCAGAAGGCGACCATTGGCCTGACCGGCGAGAATGCCGGCGGGGGACCACGTCATCTGGCTGAAGGCCTGAAGCGTGAGCGCGGGGGCCTGGCCCTGGTAGTGCCAGCGGCGCTCGCCCGTGACGATGTCAAAGGCGGTGATGCGCGTATCTGCCGTCTTCACCACGACGAGGCCCTGTCCAACGAGCGGCGGAACATCCGTCTCTGCCGAGAGCGAAGCGCGCCAGACAAACTTGCCTTCCGCGTCGTAGACCTCGACTTCGCCTCGATCCGTCACGACGGCCTGGTGCATCCCGTCGGAACCCACGCCCGCGACGATGCGGGAACCCGTCTCGACCTGCCAGACCTTGTCACCCGTAAGGCGGTCAAGCCTGTAGAGGCTGTCCCCACCCGCAGCATAGACCGCATTGTCCGTCACGGCCGGCGTGAGGTAGCCGTCGTTTTCGCCGACG
>CABUOH010000368.1 GCA_902493085.1 uncultured Sutterella sp.
CGCCGCGGGCCTTGATGTTCTCGATCCAACGGCGGATGACTTCAGCCGTGCCGCCCTTGAACGGATTCCCCGCGCATTCCCCATCCATGTGGCACACATGGGTGGGGTCAAGCGGGGCTGACGAAGTCAGTCAATCTCAAGTTATTCAAGATGATCCAGTGGATAAGTTCTTAAATCTCTTCTTGCACAGGGATTAAGCAGTAAAACGAGCGCAAAATCACAGGATCATTTTGCGATTCTGATGCAGCACTTTTGCTTGTACTCATAAAATTGTCGATTAACCGTGTCAGGTTGTGTGATGCTTGATACCATACGGAGTATTCCCGCCAACCCATCGCCATGCAACGATGAAGATCACGTCCACTTACTCCGTGCGTTTGCGCAACTTCAACCGCGTCTTTGACGACACGGTTGAGGTGTATCGCCACGCCGTGGATTACTTCATCGAACTCGTGATTGCGAATTGGAATACTCCATTCGCCAATCTCAGTCGTGCCAACGATTGCATTCGTGTTGCCGAAGGTCTGAGCGTTCGTACGAAAAAGCGTCTGATGACGCCTTACAACTTCTGCCACGACTTCGTGAAATTTCCGAGCTACCTTCGCCGAGTCGCCATCAAGGCTGCATACGGACAGGTGTCGTCGTATCAAACGCGTCTGGCCCAATGGAAAGCGAAGCCGGGGCAAAAGGGCCGGCAGCCCGGTCTGCCGAAGGCCGGCAGAAGCTTTCCGGTCATGTACCGCGACAATACGTTCATCAGAGCCGGACGCAACAGCGTGAAACTCAAAGTTCGCATTCGCAATACTTGGGACTGGGTTGATGTCGAACTCGACAAACACGATGTCGATTACATTGCACTTCATTGCGCTGCCCGCAACGAATTGTCGCCGGCATTGAGAAAGCGCGGGAAGAAATGGTATCTGGACTTCTCCTTTGAGGAGAAGGTTATTCTGAAGAAGGTGTCTCTCGACACGCAGCTCGTCCTGGGCGTTGATCTTGGGATCAACAATGCATGCGTGTGCTCGGTCATGGATTCAAAGGGCACTATCATCGGCAGACGTTTTAAGAAGCTGCCGGTAGAGCAAGACTCTTTGGAACGTGCCTTGCGGCGCATCAGGAAAGCTCAAAGCAACGGCGCAAAACGCATGCCGAGGCTTTGGGCGAGAGCAAAGGGGGTCAACAAGGACATCGCCGTCAAGACGGCAGGCTTCATCATGACGGTTGCAAACGAGTTCAAGGTCGACGTCATCGTCATGGAACACCTCGATCTCGCCGGGCGCAAACGTGGCTCCAAGCGTCAGCGGCTTCATCACTGGCGTGCCAAGTATGTCCAGCAGATCGTGGAGCACCAGGCACATCGTTGCGGTACTCGCATTCGTCGCGTGTGTTCTTGGAATACATCGAAGCTGGCCTTTGACGGAACCGGTGACGTTACGAGAGACACGGACAACTACAGCATGTGTACGTTCCAGACGGGGAAGCGCTATTCGTGCGACCTGTCAGCTTCGTACAACATCGGAGCTCGGTACTTCCTCAGGGAGTACGAGAAGTCCATTTCGGCAACGAGATGGCGGTGCATTGCGGCTAAAGTTCCGTCATGTGCCAAGAGGATCACACGCACCCTGGACACTCTCATTCGGGTTAACGCGGAGCTGCGCTCCATGTGAGCGCAGATTTCTGAGTTTGCCCGCTATCTGTGCCCAGGCAGTCCTTGCTGGTAAAAGGCAGGGAAGCCCCGTCCAATTAATAATTGGGCGGGGAGGATTCACGGTGATGAAAAGAGACGGGGCGGCAAGGAAAATGACTCAGCTTCTAGGTGAAATGTCTTAGTAGACCATCCGTATTTTTGCGGGTACACTACTCCCTGTGCGGTATGCCGGCGTCCGCAAAGCGGACGGCCAACCCCAAATTCAGATGCGGATTGCGTAGTAATACGCAGGAGAAGCCGCAGACAACATATCGGCATGCCTCAGACCAAAGCATCAAGACACTGACATGCAACCCACTTACGATCAGACGGATCCGACGTCCCCCGCCGGCTCCATTCCGCACTGG
>CABUOH010000369.1 GCA_902493085.1 uncultured Sutterella sp.
AACTACCTCAATCTCATGAAGGGCAAATTCCTCGACATGGGCGGCAAGCTCATGCTCGAGACGCGTGCCGAGGAACTGCTTCGCGATGATGCGGGCCGCGTGGTGGGCGTGCGGGCCACGGATGCGGCGGGCAACACGATTGAGTTGAGCTCCAAGTCCGTGATCCTGGCTTCGGGCGGCTACGGCGCCGTCAAGAGCATGCTGCCCGAGGAAATGAACAACTACGTCTTCTACGGCCTCGACAGCGAAACGGGCGACGGCTACAAGATGGCGACCGCGATCGGCGCGGACACGATCAACATGGACCTCGTCAAGATGTACCCGCAGGGCGTCGAGACGGTGCCCGGACATGGTCTCGCGGCGACCGCGAGCTCGACGGACACGATGAAGAAGTCGGGCGCCATCTACGTGAACCGCGACGGCAAGCGCTACGTCAACGAGCGCGCGTCCCTGGGCGAACTCACCGATACGACGGTCGCGCAGCCCGGCCACATCGCCTACATCGTGATGGATGCCAAGGCCTGGAAGGAGTACGTGGCGAAGTCCCTCGAAGACAAGCTCGTGCCTGACGAAGCCTCGCTCATGAAGTGGACGAAGATCGTCAACAACGGCCGTCCGGTCATGGCGGTGGCGGACACGCTCTCTGAAGCTGCGGGCGTCATGGGCGTCGACGCCAAGGGCCTTGACGCAACGGTTCGCGACTGGAACAAGATGGTGAAGCTGGGCAAGGATACGGCCTTCGGACGCGAGATCACGGGCGGCCTCGGCGAAGGGCCCTACTACATCGTCGAGCAGAAGGTCCGCTATCAGACGACGCTCGGCGGCCTGCGCGCCGGCGAAGGCCTGCGCATCCTTGACAAGAGCGGCAAGCCGATTCCGGGTCTCTTCGGGGCGGGTTGCGTCGTGGGCGGCGCAAACGGCGCCGACTCCATGACCGCCATGATGAATTCCTGGGCCATCGTCTCGGGCGTCATTGCGGCGGAAACCGCCGTCGGCAAGTAGCTGATCAGACCGCCGGGCGCGCCCGGCGGCTCCGACGGCGTTGCGGGCCGTTCATCCCGTCCGGATGAGCGGCCCGCTGTGTTTTGTGTTTTGTTTTTTGTGTTTTGTCGGGAAGGGGATGCGAAAACGCAAAAAGGCCGCGACGGGAAACCAGGAATCGTCGCGGCCTTGAGGGGCGGATCGCCGTTGTGTTTTGTATTTTGTGTTTTGGGCGGTTATTCGGCGGAAGCCTTCGCGGGCGTCTTGCAGGCCGCTTCCATGCGGTCGAAGAAGGAGGCCTTTTCGCCTTCTTCACGCCAGTTCTGGAACACGGTGGCGAGCATCGGGCCGGTCACGTTGTGCCAGAGGGCGGCGATGGCTGAGGGAAGCGCGGTCATCGGGTTGGCGGCGAAGTGCACGGAGGCGAGCGCCACGCCGAGGCCCGAATTCTGCATGCCGACCTCAAAGGCCATGCACTTGCACTTGGCAAGGTTCATGCCGGACCACTTGGCCACGAGGAAGCCGAAGAGCATGCCGAGGGCGTTGTGAAGGACCACGGCGACGAAGACCAGGAGGCCGGTGTTCATCAGCTGCTGGCGGGACGCGGCCGTGACGGCGGCGGCGATCAGCACGATGGCGAGAACCGAGACGAGCGGCAGGGCTGCGACGGCGGTGTCGATGCGGGCGCCGAGCAGCTTGTGCACGAGCACGCCGGCGGCGATCGGCAGAAGGATGATCTGGACGATCGACATGAACATGGCGGTCGGATCGATGGCCAGCCACTGGCTCGCGAAGAGATACATGAGCGCGGGCGTCATGATCGGCGCGAGGAGCGTCGTGCAGGGCAACGTCGCCGCGGGCGAGGAAGGTCACGACATTGGAGGCCGTGCCGCCCGGGCAGCAGCCCAGAAGCATCAGGCCGACGGCGATGTCGGGCGGAAGATCCATCGCATAGCAGAGCAGGAACGCGCCGCCGGGCATGATCGTGAACTGCGCGAGGATGCCGAGGAAGACGTCGCGGGGACGGCGGAAGATTTCACGGAAGTCCGACGGCGAGAGCGTGAGGCCCATGC
>CABUOH010000370.1 GCA_902493085.1 uncultured Sutterella sp.
CATAGTGCTGCATGTTGAAGAGACGTCCGCCGTTGTCTTCGTTGTGGGCGACGATGATGTTGCCCGTTTCGGAAACGTCCTTGCCGATCACGAGCGTGCTGCAGGCCTCGGCCGTGCCGACGGCAGCGATGAGCGACGCCGCTGCGATCAGAGACTTCTTGAACATGTGAACTCCTTTCTCAAAAAACGGCGGACCCGTGGTCTCGGGGCCGCCTCAAATGGTCGAGCGAAGTCTACCGAGTCGAAACCGCTTCAGCCACGGTGTTTCCAAGGGGTTGACAAAAGATCGGAAGTCAATTAAACGCGACACAAAACCCGTTGCATCGCCTCTCCGGCAAGCTCAACGCCCATGCGCTCAATCGAGCCCCGCCGGCGCATCGGCCGAATCGGGACAGGTCTTTTGGGCACTCATCAATGCCGGCTCGAGACTCGCAATCGCACCATTATTTGAACTCCCTCAACCGCTTCGACAAGCCTTGTAAAGATATCACCATCATTCGATATAAAGCATCTGCAGAATCACCAGTCATCTGCAGGCGCAGGCGCGCACCTCCTTCACGAATCCATCCAATGCTCACACACGTCCAATTGCATATCACACTTTTGGAGAGCTCTTCTCAATAATAGAATTCGTCTATCGAAATCACCGTTGCGATTTTGACGAAACAATGTTTTACACTTCACTACAAAATGACAGATTTCTCGTTCAGACAATCCCTTCAAATAAATTTGCAAAAAAGAGTGATTAACTCGAAAGAGGTACGCATGAAGTCGTAGGGGTTTGCCCGATTTCGTGCTGTTGCGAACACCTACAGGCTGCGGCGAGAATTTTTCTGACCCGGGAGCGCCCCTCTCCGGACTCATTCGTTTTTCAATCAAAGAAGAATTGTCATCATGAAGAAAACCTATCTCGCCATTACTCTTCTCGGCATCCTTGCCGCTTCTGCAAATGCGGCAGCTCAGACTTCTGAATCCATTCCCGTCCGCTTTACGGGCGAAGTCAAGGAAGCGACCTGCATGGTCACGGTGGGCCAGTCCGGCAACGTCGTCGAACTCGGTCGTGTTGCATTAGATCCTGGCTCCGAAGGCGTCCTTGTTCCTGTGGTCTTCAACTTCACCCGCTGCAAGAACACCACCATCGAAAAAGTGAGCTTCGTGGGCGGACAGAACGGCGGCCAGAGCGACGATCCCAAGACCGGAAACCCGACCAAGCATGGCACGCTCGCCACCGACCGCAACCTCGTCTCCGTTCAGCTCTACAACGATGCCACGGCATCCGGCAACTTCACCGCAGAAAAGACCCTGAACAAAAAAATCGACCAGAACGGCCCGCAATTCACCACGATCCCGTTCTACGCAAGGTTGAAGGTCAGCGAGGGCCAGCAACGAGCAGAAGCAGGTCCCGTCACCTCGGCCGCTCTCTTCACCGTGACCTACCAGTAACCAGGGTCAAGAGGGAGCCCGTCTCCCTCCTCATTGCCCGTCCCCCAACCGGACGGGGAGATTCCCGGAGGGCGAACCTTGCATCAGGTCGTCCTCCTTTCTTTTGGAAAAGTTCATGCTGAAGTTTGTTTTGGGATCCGTGCTGACGTCGCTCGTCCTTGCAGCACACGCGGGCGAATCCGCCAAAAATGTGCCGATTGAGGGCATCGGCCTCGACAGAACGCGCGTCGTCATTGAGGACGGTGCCACCTCCGGGACCTTCGGGCTGATCAACGACATCGGCTCGCCCGTCATCGTCACGGCCTGGGTTACCGACCTCGACGGCAAGATGGCCGAGGCCTTTGTCGCGTCGCCCTCGCTTT
Organism: uncultured Sutterella sp.; assembly: GCA_902493085.1. Classification (GTDB taxonomy): domain Bacteria; phylum Pseudomonadota; class Gammaproteobacteria; order Burkholderiales; family Burkholderiaceae_F; genus Sutterella. The sequence goes on from CABUOH010000370.1 coordinate 1,806, forward strand.
ACCAGTTGGCCAACGGCAAAACCGGCAAGGGCACGGTGCGTCTCGTCTCGCAGCTCCCTCAGGACAGGGAATCCGTCTTCTGGCTCAACGTCAATACGGCGCCGGCCGTTCAGAGCCGCGCCAATCAATTGGCGGCCGCCATCGGCACGCGCATCAAGATCTTCTACCGGCCCGACGGTCTTGCGGGCGACGCGCGCTACGCAGCCGAGCGGCTCCGCTGGTCGCTCAAGCCCAATGCGCTCCAT
>CABUOH010000371.1 GCA_902493085.1 uncultured Sutterella sp.
ACATCATGGTCGGCGGTACGATCGACAACATCCTGATGGTCGAGGGCGAGATGAAGGAGGTTTCGGAAGAGGTGATGCTCGGCGCCATCAAGTTCGCGCACGAGGAGATCAAGAAGCACTGCGCCGTACAGATCGAGCTGTCGAAGGAGCTGGGCAAGGACGTGAAACGCACCTACTGCCACGAGGTCAACGACGAAGAACTGCGCCAGACGATCATCAGAGAGCTTTACGACAAGGCCTACGCCATCGCCACGAGCGGCACGATGAAGCACGAGCGCGAAGACAAGTTCAACGCGCTCGAAGCCGAGTTCGCAGCCCGCTATTCGGAAGAGGAGCTGATCGAGAAGGCACCGCTGATCCACAAATATTTCCACGACGACGTGCAGAAGAAGGCCATGCGCAACATGATCCTCGACGAAGGCGTCCGCCTCGACGGCCGCAAGACCGACGAGATCCGCCCGATCTGGTGCGAGGTGGGCTACCTGCCCGCAGCCCACGGCTCGGCGATCTTCACCCGCGGCGAAACGCAGTCGCTGACGACCGTTACGCTCGGCACGAAACTGGACGAAAAAGTCAAGGACGAGGTGCTCGTACAAGGAACCGAGCAGTTCGTGCTCCACTACAACTTCCCGCCCTTCTCGACGGGCGAGGCCAAGGCCGCCCGCGGCCTCTCGCGCCGCGAAATCGGCCACGGCCACCTGGCATGGCGCGCCCTGAAGCCGATGATTCCGCTGGGCGAGGACAACCCCTACGCCGTGCGCGTCGTGTCGGACATCCTCGAGTCGAACGGCTCGTCGTCGATGGCCACGGTCTGCGCCGGAACCCTCGCGCTGATGGACGCCGGCGTGAAGCTCCGCAAACCCGTGTCGGGTATCGCCATGGGTCTGATCTCCGATTCCGAGACCGGCAAATGGGCCGTGCTGTCGGACATCCTGGGCGATGAGGACCACCTGGGCGACATGGACTTCAAGGTGACGGGAACCAAAGACGGCATCACCGCCACGCAGATGGACATCAAGGTCGACGGACTCTCCTACGAGGTGCTGGCCGCCGCGCTGGAGCAGGCCCGCAAAGGCCGCATGCACATCCTCGGCAAACTCACCGAGTGCATCGCCGAGCCGCGCGAGGACTACAAGCCCTGCGTGCCGCGCATCGTGCAGATCGTCATTCCGCAGGATATGATCGGTCCGGTTATCGGCCCGGGCGGAAAGGTGATCCAGGACATCCAGAAGACCACCAACACCACCATCACCATCACGGAGGTGGACAACAAGGGCATCGTGGACATCTTCGGCATCGACAAGGAGGCCCTCGACGGAGCGCTGGCCCGCATCAAGCCCATCGTAGCCATCCCCGAAGTGGGCGAGACGTACCACGGCAAAGTCCGCTCGATCGTCGCCTTCGGCGCGTTCGTCGAGATCATGCCGGGCAAGGACGCCCTGCTCCACATCTCGGAGATCGACTACAAGCGTTTCGAGACCATGGAGGAGACGGGTCTGAAAGAGGGCGACGAGATCGACGTCAAGCTGATCGGCGTAGACCCCAAGACCAACAAGCTCAAACTGTCGCGCAAGGCGCTTCTGCCCAAGCCCGAAGGCTATGTGGAACGTGAGCGCCGTCCGCGTCCCGAGCGCGGTGAGCGTGGCGAACGCCGCGACCGCGGCGAACGCCGGGAGCGCCACGAGCACAAAGAGGAATAAAAAGACTGTTAATGTGGATATTTCGGACGGAAATCAACGCTTTTTTCCGTCCGGAATATTGCATAATCAGCAAGAGTTTTCTATATTTGCGCTGTTCCGCAGCCCGGCAAGCGCCTGCACGGACGGACAACGAAGAACGGACAGCGGGCGGACAGAGAGGCGGCGGAACGAACGAAAGAGGCAAACAAATTCAAAATAAACACATTAACTTTTACCTATTATGAAAAACTTAATGAAATTGAGCGTTGTGCTCGTAGCTGCCGCACTGGCATTCTCGAGCTGCAACTGCTTCAAGAAGATGGCCAAGAACCGGGACGACATCAAGCTGACGGTCCCCCCCGAGATCCTG
>CABUOH010000372.1 GCA_902493085.1 uncultured Sutterella sp.
GCCTCCTCCGTCTTGAAAACGTCGTCCTTGCTCTTCATGACGACGCGGATGCCGCGGCGCGCAAGCGCCTGCTTCACTTCGTGAACATGCTCGCGCTTTTGCACGAGAATCGCGATGTCGCGCGCTTCGACCGCTCGAAGCCTGATGGTCTTGAGCGTGCCCGTGCCGCTCTCCCCGTCGCTCTCCCCGTCGTTAAGCTCGATGCTCGTCGTGCCGATCGCCGCTTCGTCCGGACCGGCCTCGAGCGCTGCCGTCCCTTCGCGTCCTCGCCGAATGAGCCGCGCGACGTCGTCGGCAACGGCCTGCGCCGCAGCGTCGACGATGGCCTCCTTGTTCTCGAGCCCTTCCTCCGTGCTCCATATTTCCAGAACGTCGGCCTCGTGCCAGCCTTTTTCTTCGTCAAAAAGGTAGAGTCCCGTGCGGTCGGCCTTCGCCTTGACTGCGTTGTAGGCGAGGTCGCCGCGCAGGAAGGCCTTTTCACCCGCCATCGAGAAAAAGGCGTTCACCGCCTGCACGAGCTTCGGACAGGAACGGAAGTTGCGCCCGAGGCGGCTGTGGCGGCCGATGAGGCCGCGGGCGCGCATGTACGTATCAAGATCGGCCGATCGGAAGCTGTAGATGGCCTGCTTCGGGTCGCCCACAAAAAAGAGCGCCCGGGGCTCGCGCGAACGGCGCTCGCTTTTGGGAATCTTGAGAAAGAGCTTCTCGAAGACGGCGAACTGAACCGGGTCCGTATCCTGAAATTCGTCGATCAGGACGCCCTGGTACGCGTTGCGGATGCCGGCCGCAAAGGCGCCCGAGACATCGTCGCGCAGCATGATCCACATTTCGGCGAGCAGATCGTCAAAGGTGGCGAGCCCTCTTTCGCGCTTCAACGCGCGAAGCTCGGCGGGCGCGGTCCCGATGAAGCGCTCGAGCCAGGCGCGCGGGCCGGGTTCCACGTCCTTGTCAATGATGCGGGGCGCGAGATCCTCGGGCATGCCCGCGAGATGCCTGAGCTTGCCCGCCCAGTCGTCGCCGCCCATGAGACTGCGGCGTTCGGCCGCCGTCGCGCACGCGTCGAGCTCGCGGCGCAAAAAGGCTTCCGTCACCTCTTGGCGCAGTGCGGCATCGTCGTCGGAGAGCTCGGTCTCAAAGCTTCCCGACGACGTAAAGACGTGTTCGCTCAGCATCTTCTGGCAGAAGCTGTGAATCGTGCTGATGGACGCATCGTCAAAGCGCGCGAGCGAATTTCGAAGGCGCGCAACGGCCTCTTCGTCGGTGACGAGACCGCCGCGCCAGATGTCGACCTGCCTGACGACGAGCGGATCAACGTCCTCGCGGCCGTAGATCCCCGTCAGGTAGCCGAGCGTCTCGCCGATGTGGGCCCGGATGCGGCTTGCAAGCTCCGCCGTGGCGGCCTTCGTGAAGGTCACGACGAGCAGCTTGTTGATCGGCATGTCGAGCTCGACGATCAGCCGGAGCACCAAGTGCTTGATCGAAAAGGTCTTGCCGGTGCCGGCCGACGCCTCAAGAAGCGTGGGCTCCGTGAGAGGCGCGGTCTCCACCGCAAAGTCGCCCGCATCCACCGGCACGACGGCGGGCCAATCTTCGTCCGCGCCGCCGGACGCATCGTCGGACACATCATCCGGCACAAGGGCGCCATCGAGCGCATGAATGTCCTCATGCCCGTCAAACATCTGATCGGGCGGGACGTCAAGTTCGAATGCGGCCAAGGCGTCCGCCTCGTCGAGCGCCTCAAGCGGCGGCACATCGTCGTAATCGGGCATCGTGTCTTTTGTCATCGTCTTCATCCTGCTTTCCATCACGCCATGCCCGCGAGGGCTTCGTCCACGGCCGCCTCAAAGGCGCTCACGCCCGCATCGGGCGCGCCGAGCATCAGCCCCTTGAGAAGGCCGAAGCGCGCGTCGCGCCTTGCCTGGGCGAGCCTGCGCATGCGGCGCAGGTCCCGTCCGCGCCAGAGAATGAGGTCGGCCGACTCGTCTTCGTCGCCATAGTCGCCGTACGTGTCGACGCCCTGTGCGGCCG
>CABUOH010000373.1 GCA_902493085.1 uncultured Sutterella sp.
CAAGCCGCCTGACGCTCTCCAAGCTTCCGTCCGTTCGCATTCTCGGCAAAGATCTCGAGCTTGAGCTTCTCGTCATCAACCTCATGAAGAACGCCGATCAGGCGGCCTGCGACGATGCGGGTCCCGTTCGGCAAGAGAAGCCCGAAGTCACCGTCTCGCTTTCGGTCGACGCCGACGACGCGGGCGGCCCCGACATGGCGGAGCTCGTCGTCGAGGACAACGGTCCCGCCATCTCCGACGAGACCTTCGAGCGCATGAAGCGCGTGAGCGACAGCGTCAAGGAGGACGGTCTTGGGCTCGGACTCGCCATCGTGCGCAACATCGTCGACGAGCACGGGGGACGCCTTTCCATCGCCCGCCTCTCCCCGTGCGGCCTCAGGGTCGTGGTCCACTTTCCGACGATTGAAGAAGGCGAAGCCCCTCAGTCGGCGCCGTAATCCTCGCCGGGACAGCGCGAATTGCGCACCTCGGGGCGTCGGACGCAATTCCCGATGCAAATCGAACCCGTGAAAAACCGAATGAAGAAATTCTCAACGGCTTCGGATACAATTTGACATCATGCGTCTTCGCCGCACGAACGCAAACCGTGCCTGCGTCAAAGCCGCATCCGATGCACGGCCTTCCCTCCGAGAAACCTTCCAACACGGACAAGGCCGCATGACCGCGAAAGAATCAAAACAGAGCGCGGCATGAACGACCCAATAGGAGAAACAGATTGCAGCGACCGCTCATCCGCATCGTCGACGACGACAAGGGACTGGCCGGATCCTTCGGGCTTTTGCTCGAAACGATGGGCTGGGACACCGCCGCCTACACGAGCGGCAAGCGCTTTCTTTCGAGCGACGACCTGAGCCGTCCGGGCTGCATCGTACTCGACGTGCGCATGCCCGGCCTCACGGGGCCCGAAATACAGGACAAGCTCATCGAGATGGGCTGCAGGCTCCCGATCATCTTTCTTTCGGCGCACGGCAGCATTCCGATGGCCGTCTCCACCGTCCGGAAAGGAGCCGTCGACTTTCTTGAAAAGCCGATCGAGCCCGCTGAACTCATCGCCAAGATCAACGCCGCCGTCGCGCGAAGCATGGCGGAGTCGGTGGAGACGATGCACCGCGACCGTCTGCGCGCCCGCTTTGAGACGCTCACCGCGCGCGAACGCTGCGTGGTCAATGAAATCCTCAAAGGCGACGGGCACGAAACCAACAAGCAGATGGCGCGAAAGTTCGACCTCGAACTGAGCACCGTCAAGATGCACCGCTCGAACGCCTTCATGAAGCTCGGCGTTCATTCCGCGGCCGAACTCATCAAGCTCGCCCAGGAGGCTGATGTTCATGAAGAGGCGTAGGCTTCTTGCGGCCGCGTCGTCAATCGCCGCGCTGTCCGCTCTTTCGTCGCTCCCCGGGCAGGCGTCCGCTGCCGATGCGAAGGCGGCCGACGCCGGCACGGCCGGGCGCGTCCCGCAGGATCCCGACGACGTTCTCATCGTGGGCGCGGGCGGCGCGGGACTTGCAGCCGCCGTCTCGGCGCTCGAGGCGGGCGCCCGGCGCGTCACCATTCTTGAAAGAGGCGCTTTCGTGGGCGGCCACACCGTCATTTCGGCGGGCACCGTCACGATTGCCGCAGGGGGCGAGACGCCCGTCAAGGATCTCGCGCACGACATCGTCGCGGCGGGCGGACGGCCCGAACTGGCCCAGGCGCTTGCCGAAAATGCGGGGCCCGTCATCCAGTGGCTCGCCAAAATGGGCGTTGCGTGGGAGCCCCGGCTCTTTCGGGCCGTGGGGTCCGGCATGAACTCAAGGCGCAACCTTTCTACAGGCTCGCAGCGGGGCGGCTGGGACATGATCCAGGCGCTCTCCGTGCGCGCAAAGGAGCTCGGCGCCCGCACCCTTTTTGAAACGCGGGCCCGGCGCCTCATCATGGAAGAGGGCCGCGTCGTCGGCGTCGCCGCCAAGACCGCCTCGGGCGACGAGGTGGTCCGATACGCGCGCGCCGTCGTGATCGCCACGGGCGGCT
>CABUOH010000374.1 GCA_902493085.1 uncultured Sutterella sp.
TCTCGGCATCATCATCGCCGCGGGCGTCTTCGCAGCCGGACTCAAGGCGGCGGGCGTCATCGACCTGCTCGTCGCCGCGCTCACCTCCGCCAACGAATGGGCCCGCATCGGCGGCGCCTTCGGTCCCTTCCTGATGGGCGTGCTCACGGGTTCGGGCGACGCAGCCGCCTTCGCCTTCAATGAAGCCGTGACGCCTCACGCCGCCGAATTTGGCATGACGATCCCGTCGCTCGGCTACCTCGCCGTGATCGCCGGCTCCTTCGGACGCCTGAGCTCCCCGCTCTGCGGCGGCCTGATCCTCGTGGCCGGCATCGCCGCCGTCGAACCGCTCGAAATCGTGAAGCGCTCGGCTCCCGTCATGCTCCTCATGGTCGCAGCCGCCTACTTCTTCGTCTGATCTCCATCCGCGATCCAAGCTCAAACCCTCAACCCAAACTCACTCAGGATGAACACCATGAACACGTTCCGCCTTACCGCCGCCGCACTTGCGGCGCTCGGGCTTGCCGCCTCCGCCAACGCCGCCGACGTCAAGATCTACGGCCGCATCGACACAGGCCTCATCTACCAGAACTATTTCGGCGATTCGACGAAGGCCGACGCCTTCAAGATGGAATCGGGCACCAACACCGCGAGCCGCGCCGGCATCGAAGGCCTCGAGACGATCAGCGACGACCTCTCCGTCGGCTTTCGCATTGAAAGCCGCTTCGCGTCCGACTCGGGCGAACTCAAGGGCGACCGCCTCTTTGAAGGCAACGCCTCTGTGAAGCTCGCGAGCAAACAGTTCGGCGAAATCGCGGCCGGCCGCATCTCCGGCATCGGATCGGGCTCCGGCCCCTACGACCTTCAGTACTGCATGGACGTCTTCGGCGGCGGCACGAACGGCACGGGCATGTCGCCCGTCAAGACCTCCCGCATGGACAACATGATCACGTACCGCTCGCCCAAGATCTCCGGCCTGCAGGCCACGCTGCAACACTCGCTCAAGACGGACTCCGTGAGCGAAACCTCGCTCGGCGACGAGTCCGAATCCTCCGCCAACCGCTTCTACGGCGCAGGCCTGCACTACACGGCGGGCCCGCTCGACGCCGCGCTCATCTATGAGCAAACCGACTGGGGCAAGGCCAATGCCAACACGCCCGACGACGACAAGACCGTCGTGACGCTCGGCGGCAGCTACCGCATCGACGACGTGAAGCTCTTCCTGCAGACGCAGTACTTCAACGGCGTGGAAGCCTTTGACGGCTTTGCCGCTTCCGGCGCCAACGCGATGACCGGCCTCAAGGGTTGGGGGCTTTATGCAGGCTCCGAAGTCTGGTTCGGCCCCCATTCGCTCAAGACAATGGCCTACTGGCATGACTACAAGACCAACGTGAAGGCCACGGGCGCCTCGGTCGACGGCTCCTCCGCCGGCGTCGGCACCAAGTTCCTCTACCGTCCCTCGAAGACGGTCGAGCTCTACGTCGGCTGCGGCTACTCCCAGTGGGATCGTCTCGACGCAGGACTCGTCAAGACCGACAAGAGCGTCAACGCCTACGGCGGCATGACGAAGTACTTCTGACAACCGCGTCCGCCTCGACGCGGCAGACAAAGGAGGGCCGGCATTACCTCTGCGAATGCCGGCCCTTCTGCGTGCGGCCGCCTTGAGCAGGCGCGCTCACGGAAGCTTGTAGTGGTACCGGTCCGTGAGCGAGCGCTGGATGTGATATTCGACGGGCTTGTCGCTCAGGGTGTAGGCCGTGCGGCGCACTTCGATCACGGGCGTGTTCGCAGGAAGCCCGAACGCCCGGCAGATCTCTTCGGGCATCAGCCGGGCCTTGAGCGTCTCCTCGCACCTCGTGATCGTCACGCCGCAGGCGCGCTGATAAAAGGCATAGAGCATGCGCTCCTCATGATGCTCGAGATTGTCCTTCGTCATCCGCTCGAACACCTCGCGATTCGCCCAAAGCTCATCGTGCGTCACAAGTCCCTGGGTCGTACTGAGCGCACGGGCCGCG
>CABUOH010000375.1 GCA_902493085.1 uncultured Sutterella sp.
GTGCACATGAAGTGGCTTTCCACCATTGCGCATGCTGACGAAGGGGAAATCCGCATCGAAAAAATGAAGCTCGACGAGAGTGGACGTCCCGTCCCGACGGGAGAGTTCGAGACGGTGAGTGCAGACAGCGTCGTGCTCGCTCTGGGTCAGGAGACGAACTTGAAGTTCCTAAACGGCATCGAGGGGCTTCATATGGAGAATGGGAGCGTCGTGGTTGACGGTTCGCTGATGACGGGATGTCCGGGCATATTCGCCGGCGGCGACATGGTGCCCGGGGAACGCAATGTGACCGTGGCAATCGGGCACGGCAAGCGTGCCGCCCGCTCGATCGATGCCTGGCTTGCCGGTCGTCCGATGCCGGTTGGCGAAGAGCGTCAGCCTGCGACTTATGGTCGGCTCAATACGTGGTACTACGCTGATGCGCCGAAGTCCGTTCGCCCGCAACTCGACATCGTACGTCGACAGACGACGTTTGATGAGGTTGTTCAAGGGCTCACAGAGCAGAACGCGCTCTTTGAGGCTCGCCGCTGCATGTCCTGCGGAAACTGCTTTGAGTGTGACAACTGCTACGGCGTTTGTCCGGATAACGCCATCATCAAGCTTGGTCCCGGCAAGAAGTTCCGCATCAACTACGAGTATTGCAAGGGATGCGGCATTTGTGCCAACGAGTGTCCTTGCGGTGCGATCGACATGGTTCCGGAATCCATTTGAAGCAAAGACGCTCTTCAGGCTTGCCTTCTTTCAGGCGCCGGACTGAAGTCGCTGTATTGAAGAAAAGAGCATTGATTGAACAATCGGTGCTCTTTTCTTTTCAGTCTTCAATCGCTGCCGACGTCCGCCTTCAGCGTTACTGCAAGCGCGCAGCTGATGAGAACGGCGGCTGCAAGGTATGGCGCACCGGCGAGCACGGGATGTGCGTGGTAATCCGTAGTAATCATGAGAAGCGGGGTGCCGATAAGCGGCGAGACGGCGCCTGTGAAGCTGTTGAGGGAACTGACGGCACCCATGTTGACGCCTTGGCTGCTCGCTTCGCAGCGTCGGCTGATGAGCCCCTGAATGGTCGGACCTACGATGCCCATGACGGCGAATAGGCACACCATGACGAGGCTCAGGCCCCCCGAGGGAGAGAGTGCGATGACGAGCATTGAGGCAAGGCCGATGAGAAGCCCGGTCACGATGATTCGTTCGGGCGACTGCCTTTGGACGAGACGAGGCAGGATGTAGCCTTGTGTAAGGCTGATTGATATGCCGAGGGCAAAGATCGACATGCCGATCATGAGCGGCGTCCAGGCGTAGCGGTACTCCGTATAGAGCGCCCAGGTGCACTGCATGAGGCTTTGTGAAAGAGTAAAGAGCGTGATGACGATGAGAAGCGGCCGCAGACCACGATTCCCGGCGAGGCTTCCGATGGCGGAGAACGGGTTGAGGCGTCCGATGGAAAAACTTGCCGTTGATTTGACCGAGAGGCTCTCCGGAAGGATGAAGAAGCCGTAGAGAAAATTGAGTGCGCAAATCGCGCTTGCGGCAAAGAACGGAACTCTCGGATCGGTTTGACCGAGCAGGCCGCCTACGGCTGGACCGAGTACGAAGGCAATCCCGAAGATTGCGCCGATCTTGCCGAAAGAGGCGATGCGTTGGTGCGAAGGCGTGACGTCGGCGATGTAGGCTTGAGCCACCACGATGTTGGAGCTCATCATGCCGCCGGCGAGCCGCGAGAGCAGAATGAGGGGCAAGGATTGGCTGACGGCGGGCACGATCATCATGATGGAGAGACCGAGAATGCCCGTGAGCAGCACCGGTCGCCGCCCGATGCGATCTGAAAGAGCGCCAAGAATGGGAGCGAAGAAGAACTGCATCAGTCCGTAGCTCACCATGATCGCACCGTACCAGCTTGTTTGAAGATCGCGTGTGTCGGCGAGTGAACCGATAAGCCTTGGAAGAACGGGAACGATGAGCCCGATGCCCAGTGCGTCAAGGAAGACGCAGGC
>CABUOH010000376.1 GCA_902493085.1 uncultured Sutterella sp.
GGACTGTCATGGGGGTCTCCTTTCTTTGAATGCTGTCGGGGGCTGTTGCGGGCGATTGAATAGAGATTGCGAATAGAGATTGCAAGTAGAGATTGCGCGAAGGGGGAGTTACGAGGCTTCGTCTTCGAAGAAGTGGGCGTGAAGGCTCACGTCCAGGACCCCGTCCAAACGGCGGATGCGCTCGAAGACGTCGGCTTCAAGGCCCGTTGTTTCGGCCTCGATGACGGCGACGATTCGGCGGGACGCCTCGTCGACGTGGTGGACTTCAAGCCCTTCGAGGGCGCCGAGCGCCTCCAGCACGGGAGCCGGGTCGCCTGCTGCGAGCGTAATGACGACGGAGGAGTAGTTCATGCGGATGCCCTTTTTCACGTTTTGATCCTTCGATTGTAGGAAGGCGGGCATGCGCCGCATAGACGCTTGAAGAGGGGGAGCGCACGGCTCTGAAGAGATAGGGGAAGGCCCTTGGAGGGGCGGCGGTTCTCAGGTGATTTTCGGGGCCCGGCTTCGGATTCGATTGTGAGAGAGGTCTTTGCGCTATTCTAAAAATGAATGGCGACAATACCTCTCAAGAGGTATTGTCGGGAGGGCTTTCGGATGGTTATGTCCGTCTGCGGTCCGGTACGCGCAATGCAGAAAGCCCGCTTCGCCAATGGAGATGCGGGCTTTCTTTGAGGATCGACGCTGCGTCAGAAGCTCACGGTGTCGGGATGGAGCCCCGAGAAGGCGACCTGCTGCATCTTGTCGAGGCGCTTCATGTCCTCCTGGTCGAGCGAAAGGCTGAAGGCCTCGAGATTGGTCTTCATGTGTTCCGGGTCGAGAGCCTTCACGACGGGCACGAAGCCGTGCTGAAGGCTCCAGCGAAGCGCGATGACGGCGGGCGAGACGCCGTGCTGCTCGGCGAGCTCGGCGAGAAGCGGATGCTGCATGAGGCCGCCGCGTCCGAGCGGGCTCCAAGCCTGAACGGCGATGTTCTGCGCAAAGCAGAAGTTGACGGCGGCAAACTGCGGGTAGCCGGGATGGATCTCGAGCTGGTTGACCATCGGGCGGATGCGCGCACGGGCAAGAAGCGGCACGAGGTGGTGCGGCAGGAAGTTCGAGACGCCGATCACCCTGACCGCGCCCTGATCGTGGAGGTCCTCGAGCGCGCGCCACGTGCCCGCGTTCTGACTCTGCCAGATCATGGGTTCGCCTTGAGTGGCCGGCCAGTGAATCAGGAGTTGGTCGAGGTACGAGACCTTGAGCTGCTCGACGATGTCGGAGAAGGCGCGCATGACGCCGTCGTAGCTCCGGTGCGAAGTCCAGATCTTGCTCGAGATGTAGACTTCCTCGCGCGGCAGGCCGCTTGCGAGCAGGCTGCGTCCGATGGCGGAGGCATTGCCGTAGATCTGTGCCGTGTCAAAGAAACGATAGCCCAGCTCAAGCGCCGACGAGATGGCATTTTCGAGCGCGCTGTCGGCGGGCACCTGCCAGGTGCCGAACCCGATGCCGGGCATGCGGATGCCGTTGGGAAGCACAAGCTTGTCGGCGATGGACGAGAACACGGGAACCTCTGCTGAAAAACGACCGCGGTTCAGCGCGGCCGGGATTTTGAGTTGGACGTCGTCCATTGTAGAGGAGGTTTTGAAAAAAAGTCTTGACAAATGTCGAAAGCGCTCGTCGGGAGAGTCTGCAAAATGTGACGCGGGCGGTCTCGGGCATGTACCATAAGCTTTCCGAAAGACGGATAATTCAAAATTGAATTTCCCTCGGAATGACGCGCTCCACAAACCGGCCGCCCTCGCGCCGGAAAGCGCGGATTCCTCAACTCTGCACACAACCGACAAGAAAGAGAAGATGGACAGCGAAATCCTGACTTGGCTTTTGATCGCGGCCTGCGCCGCCGGCTTTGGCGGCGGCGCCGCCTGGCAGGCCATGCGCCGCCGTGCGCCCGCGCGCAAGCGCCGCAACGTTGACCGGGTGGCCTCACGTCCCGTCAAGACGACGCCC
>CABUOH010000377.1 GCA_902493085.1 uncultured Sutterella sp.
GGAAGACGGTTCGGGTAGTTCACGTTATCTGTAAAGGTTTTTCAATTATCGGCTAACATGTGCCAAATGCAGGTTGACAGATTTTGCAGAAACCGTTCTTGATGGAAGGAGGCGGCGCGGCGCGCCTGTCGGCCCCGTGCCGATTGTTGATGAAACTGAAACGACCCGAAGGCCGGATGCTTGAGTACAAGCGGGAATGGTGCGACGCGGCCCAAAAAACAATGATCGCCTTCGCCAACGATCTTGGCGGCATTTTGCAGATCGGCGTGGCCGGTGACGGCGAAGTCGTCGGCTGCGACTTCGATCAGGTTGAGCGCAGCGTCCGAAGCTTTGCCCGAGACGGCGTGGATCCGTCCATGTCCGGATTGGTGCAGGTTCGCAAGCAACTTTTGGATGACAAGGTCGTCGCCGGTGTTCTGATTGCGCCGGGAACGGAGCGGCCGTACAGCTTTCGAGGAAAAGTTCTGACCGAGGGCGGTGTTTATATCCGGCTTGGCGGTCAAACGGTCTCGGCAACGCTTGACGAAGTCATGCGAATCATCAGACGCGGGGATCCCCGAACATGGGAGAGCCGTCCCTGCAATCAATCGGATTTGACTTTTGACGATTGCAAGAGGATTTTTGACGAGCACGGCGTACCGTTTGCCGAAGCGAATTGGCTCGGGTACGGCTTGCTCAACCGGGAACGTGAATTCACCAACCTTGCACTTCTGCTGTCGGACCAAAATCCCTTCCGCGTCATCATCAACAAATATGCCGCTTCGGGCAAGGCTGACTCCAGCAGCAGGATTTCCGGATCTGTCGTTCAGCAATGGCATGTGGTCCGAGATCGGCTTCGCGAGGTCAACGTGCCGATCATCGATAAGGCACCTTCGGATTTCGCAAGGCAGGAAGAGTTTCCTTGGCCGCAAATCGCTCTTCGAGAAGCCCTGACCAATACGCTTGCGCATCGTGACTACACGTCGCCGCTGCAGGTTGCGATCAACATTCATCCGGATGTCATCAACTTCCTGACGCCTGGCGGCATACCGCCGGAGCTGACGCTCGAAGACGCCTTGGCCGAAGGCGCGAGTTTCTGCCGCAACGAGAAACTCGCCGAACTGTTCATGCGCCTGCATTGGATGGAAAAGAGCGGGACGGGGTTCGGCGACATTTTTCGTGCTTACGCCGAATATGATCAGAAGCCAAGGCTGAAGCACATAGGCCGATCCTTCCAAATCGAACTGCCGCGCGTCGTCAATGCTCATCGTTCCGGAAGAGAAGCCGATGTCATTCGCTTCATCCGGCAAAGTCCCGAAGGCCGCAGCCGCGCTGAAATCGAAACCTATCTCGAGCTTTCCCGCCCGACGGTCATGAAGATTTTGAACGCTCTGAGAGCCGACGGGCAGATTGTCAGAAGCGGGAAAGGGCGTTCGGTGCGCTACCATGCCGGCGAACCCGAGCCGGCGGCTTCGGATGCGGCATCCTGAGCGTTTTCGGCGTTGCGGAAGATCCGGTCGCCGAGCCTCTCGGTCTTGAAGGTTGGGCGGCGGTTGGGAAAACCTTGTTATCTGTAAAGGTTTTTCGCCTTTCTGTAAACTCCTGCTAAATGCGAGTTGACAGCTTTTGCAGAAAATGTGCCCGCAAAGCGCGGCGACGTTGATTTGTCCGGCGGCATAAGCGGGCGACGCGTGAATGGATCTCCGCCCAAGCCGCAGCATGCCGGGCGTTGAAAAAAATCGGGAGCCTCCGAATAGGAGAGCTCCCGATTTTCATGCTGACTGCGCAGACGCCTTGTCTTCAGAGACGACGGTCTGAGACTTCTGGGCCGCGGCCATGGCTTCATCCTCGGCCTCGTCCTGGGCGATGAGCTGCTTGATGCGCTTGACGGCCATGTCGCGCACGCGCGGCACATCCATCTTGGGCGTGAAGATGTGCGCGAGGCGCAGGCCTTCGAGCATGCAGCGGATCGTCAAGCAACGCATTTCGATCACTTCGACGGGCGG
>CABUOH010000378.1 GCA_902493085.1 uncultured Sutterella sp.
AGTCCGTCAACCTTGATCGCGTTGCCGCTCGTCGTCGAGAGCGTCAGATCGCTGACTTCGGTGAGCCAGACGTTACGGCTCTTCCCCGTCATGCTGATCAGGGTCGAGTCGCCCTCAATCGTGAGCTTCTTCGTGTTGCCGGTGATCTGATAAATTTTGTGACCGTCGCTTCCTTCGGTCGTGCCAAACTTGAAGCCTTTGCCGGCGTCAAACTTGAGCGAGATCTCGCCGGCTTGGCCGGCGAGGTTGAGGGCATTGATCTCTTCCTTCGACGTGATGTCGTGATCAATCGTCTGAGTCGCCGCAGCGGCGGATAAGGAGAAGGCGCCGGCAACGGCCAGCGAAAGGAGGGTTTTTGCAAACATTTCGATTGGGTCCGAGTAGTTGTGAACGGATTCAAAGAAAGATGTTTGAATTTACTCCGACCCCCCCCCCGGAAATCAGGGTTTTCCCTGATATTACTTGCTTTGCAAATGGATCCCGAACGCTTTCTTTTCCCCATAAGAAAAGGCAGCCGACCGTGCAATGCATGCGGGCGACTGCCTTTTCGCGGGGCCGGACGCCCCTGATGCTTTTGGGCGAATACTTTTGAGCGAAAACCACGCTGTCGGGTTCAGGATTCCTTCTTCTCGGCCTCTTCCTTGGCGCGGGCGGCGGCCTCAGCCTTGGCAGCCCTGAGCTTGGCGGCCTCGGCTCTGGCGCGCTTGCGCTCGAGAGCCTTCTTGCGGCGGCGCTCCTTCTCGGCGGCCTCAAGCCCCTTGCGGGCGTTCACGTATATCTCGTGATTGGCTTCGAAAGTCTTGAGGAGCTCCTCCGTAAAGGCGCGGATGCGGGCCTGCTTTTCGGGCGAATGACGAGCTCGAAGTTCCTGAAGCGTAACCACGTGAATTCTCCGTTTGAAGTTGGCATGGATGACGGGCGCTGCGCGGATCGTTTTCTGCGCGGCGAGTCTTCATCATACAGAATGCGGGCGAGCCTTGCGCCGCCCGTCCTCTCATTTTGCACCGATTCCAACGAATGGGAGGCGGACGTCACGCATTCGCGCTACGCTCGAGCCAGCCTTTCCGCTTCATTCCGAGCGTCGGACGGCTTCCGGGAGAACCGCAAGCAGGTCGCCTCGCCGGAAGGTCGCGGCGAGCTGCTGAAGCGATATTGCTCTTTTGCCCAAACACAGCATAAGCGCCGAGTCAAGGTCGCTGACCGCATCGGCGTACAAGCCGTCCTTGCGCTCTTCGAAAAGCGCAAGGAGCGGTCCGACGTTTTGTCCGTCAATCTGCGCCGCGCCTTCGAGTCCGGCCGCTTCAAGAAGACGCCGTCCCATGAGCATGGCAATGAAGTGCGAGGCATAGGGCAGATAGGCCGGCGCATCGGCGCTCGACGCTCTGCGCCTTGCCTCCGCCTCCTGAAAGACCGCAACGGCAAGTCGCGCCTGAGCGGCATTGAGGTCGGCGAATATCAGACCGTAGAGTTTTCCGAAGTGCTCGCGCCTCATGAATGTCGCCTGATGGGGACGCTCGCGCCAGACGGCAAGGACAGCCTCCACGACCAAGCTGCCGGCAAGCGTCTTCGACGTCTTCGCCTCATCGAAACGGCTTGGACGCACGGGTGCATAGGTGATGCCAAGTTCGGCGAAGCCCGCCTCAAGCCTCTTTTGGACGGGATCGTCCGCGCGCAATGCAGCCTGAGCGCCGGGATCCGGCGTTCCGCCGAAAAGCGCGGCCGCACGCATGAAGCCTTCCCGATCGTCGTCGACCTCGATGATGCGCACCATGAGAGAGGCCTCGGGCATGTCCGCCTCCGGCACGTCCTTGAGTGCGGCGACAACGGCTCGGCAGACCGCGCCGCCGCCCGCGATTGCGAGCCTTCTCAGCTTCACGACGTGGTTGCACGCTTCCAAAGCGTTCCAGCTGAACCGTTCGCAGACGATCGTCACGGGCCCGCAGCACCCGAACAGATGCCGGACTTTGCCTGACGCAAACATCGCG
>CABUOH010000379.1 GCA_902493085.1 uncultured Sutterella sp.
AGCCTGCTTTAGCAGGTGACAATAAAGCTTTCGACTTTAGTCGAGAGTTGTTTACGTAGATCTTGGCGCGGTGGCCCTGCACGGTGCGCTCCGAGATGCCGAGGTCGGCCGCGATGCGCGCGTCGCTGCGGCCGAGCGCAATGAGTTCGAGGAGGTGCCGTTCGCGGTCGCTCAACGCCCTGGCGCCGGCTTTGAGAAGCTCCGCCGAGAGGCCCTCGCGGCGAAGACGGTCCTTGTGAACGGCCGAGCCGATGGCGGCGAGAAGCTTTTCGTCGTCGACGGGCTTGAGAAGAAAGTCGACGGTGCCCTTCTTGAGCGACTGGATGGCGGTGTCGAGGTCGCCGTGGCCGGTGAGAAAGATGACGGGGAGGTCGATCCCGCGCTCCTCCATCGCCTGCTGGAGTTCTAGTCCGCTCATGCCGGGCATGCGCACGTCGAGAACGAGGCAGCCGGGCGAATCCATGTCGGTCACGAGAAAGTCCCGTGCGCTCGGATATGCGACGGTGCGCCAGCCCTCGATTTCGAGCATCAGCGAGAGCGCGTCGCGCACGTCGGGTTCGTCGTCGACGAGGCGGATGAGGGCCGATTGCTTTTCGGCGCTGCGGGTGTCATGGTCGGTCATGGGTTTCTTCCTGATGGGTTGCGTGCGGGGAGCGTGAGCGTGACGGCAAGGCCGCCGCCGTCTGCTTCGCTGCGGGCGGCGAAGGCGAGCGAGGCGAGATGCGCCTCGGCGATCGACTTGCAGATCATGAGGCCGAGGCCGAGCCCGGCGGCCTTAGACGTGGCAAGCGGCCGGCCGATGGCGGCGATTGCCTCAGGCGTGAGCACGGCGCCCGTGTTTGAGATCGTGAGCTGCACGGATGCGCCGCCGTCGATCGCGTGAAGTTCGATGCCGAGCCCATAGGGGCGCGCGGCGTCCGGTGACGACGGCTCGGGTGCGGCGAAGACCGCTTCCTGGGCGTTCTCCAGAAGGTTGATGACGAGTACGCGGAGCTCGACCGGGTCGCCCGAGACGATGAGGCCCGGGGCGGCCTCGATCGTGACGGGAGCCGTGAGGCGCTCGGACTTCGTCATGTCGGCGAGAGACTCGGAAAGGAGCGCGGAGAAGTCGACGGGCTGGTCTCGCCGGGCGCCTTCTCTCGCGTAGCTTCGCACGCGTTCGATGATTTCGCCCGCCTTGTCGAGTTCGGCCGACATGCCCGAGAGGCACCGCTCGGCGAGGACGGGATCGGGCGCGCCGCGCTTCATGAGCGTGCGAACGCCGCGCAGGTAGCAGCGCACGGCCGAGAGCGGCTGACAGAGCTCGCGCGCGAACATCGAGCTCAGCTGCCCGACGATGCCCGCACGCTGAAGGCTGTCGAGCCTCGCGCCCGTTTCGCGCACCTCCTCCCGTGCGGCCTTTTCGCGCGCGAGCGCGGCCGAGAGGTCTGCGGTTCGCCGGGCGACGAGCTTTTCAAGGCGCACGAAGTGCAGAATCCAGGCGGCAAGAAAGCCCAGAAGAAGGAGAAGGCCGCCCTTGGCCTCGGCCCAGACGCGCTCGAGCGTCCAGTGGTTGAGGTAGGTGAAGGGACCTGCCTTGAGGGAGCGAAAGAGGTCGTTGACGCGGTCGAACTCGGTCGCGATCGAAACGGTGAAGCCTCCGGGCGTCATCTCGGGCTTCAGGTTGAGAAGCAGCATCGCGATGTGCTTCGTGATGACGGACGGCGTGTGCGGGACGCTTGCGATGGTCTAGCCCGGGTACATGTCGGTCGAGTAGCGGCAGCCGAGCGCCTCGGCGCGAAGTCCCGGCCTGTCGTTGACGACGGTCCAGCGGCCCGCAAATTCCGGATGACGCTCCGTGATGGCCTCGGGCATGCAGGCGCGCAGGAGCCCGACGTCGGCGCGCCCCTCGACGACGGCCCGCATGACCTCGACGGGCCGGTTGTCGGTCTCGTCGACGGCGCTGAAGAACTTGTCGGGCGCAAAGCCCTTGGCGGCG
>CABUOH010000380.1 GCA_902493085.1 uncultured Sutterella sp.
GCATGTCCGAACGCTCAGTACTGATTGAGCACTGCGGTGTGGGAGGGAGTGTCCGTAAGGACACTCTCTACCCGATTTTGCGGCGGTCGGATTCAACTGGACGAGCAGGATCAGATGTAGCGGAACCAGGAGATGAGCATCATTGCGACGAAGCCCGAGAGAAGCGGCACGGCCGTGCGCTTCACAAGCATGATCGGATTCACTTTGATGATGGCCGAGACGATGATCACGACGGCGGCGACCGGAGAGGCGGCGCGGATGATGTTCGAGGTGAGCTGCATCGGAAGCGCGATCATGATCGGGTCGATTCCCGCCTGTTCGGCGATCTGCGGGATGAGTTCGATGAAGCTGTAGAAGACGGCGTTGCCCGAGCCGCTGATGAAGGTGATCAGGGCGGTGATGCCCGCGAACGCGGTCATGAGGCCCGCGCCGGCGTTTTCAAAGCCGTTGAGGGAGCCCGAAATCATGTCGATGAGGCCCATGGCCTTGAGGCCCGCGACCATGGAGCTCGCGGCCACGATGAGGATGACGACCTTGGAGAAGCCGTCGCCCATGCCCTTGAAGAAGATGTTGACGTCCTTCATGCGGGCCGAGGCGTCGCCGCGGCGCAGCAGTTCGGCCATGAAGGCGAGCGCAAAGGAAAAGAGCGTGATTTCGACGAGGCCGATCTTGGCGGACTTCGCAAAGAGCCAGAGCACGATGGTGAGCACGAGCGGCATCACCGGGAAGACGGCGTACCAGAGGGGAATGCCTTCGGCGGGCCGGTGCTTGTCCTCGATGTCGAGCACGGCGTCGCTACGGGCGGCGTCCCGGGCGTCCATGCGCTTTTGCCAGAAGTAGTGCACGACGCCCATGAGGATGATGCAGGGAATCGAGATCGGCGCATGATGGAAGAAGACGTAGTCGACGACGTTGTCAAAGCCGAGCACGCGCGCGGCGACCACATTGTCGCCGCCCAGAGGCGTGGGCACGATCGTGGCGGTGGTCGCAATGACGCCGCCCGCGGTGAGCGGCGTCATCCTGGCCGCGCGCAGGACCGGATAGAGCGTCGACATGAGCACGACGGCGAGCGAAGCGGCGCTCGGAATGATGATCGAGGCGAGCGTGCCGATCCAGAAGACGAAGGGCACGAGCACGTACGGGGACGAAATGCGCTCGAGCGGCTTGCTCAGCACGCGGATCACCATCTCGTTGGCGCCGATGTGCGACATGTAGGCTGCAAAGCCGAAGAGCGTCAGGATGATGAGGCCCGCGTTCGAATACTGCTTGACGAAGAGGTCCTTGATCGTCTTGAAGGGGTCGAACCATGCGATGCCGGATGTCAGCTTGTCGCTCAGGACGGGGTGGCCTATGATGATGGCCGCGTACATGAGAAGGAGCCCCGCGGCGAAGAGCACGACGGTCGCGCTGTAGTTTTTGGCAATCGCCGTGCCGGCGGCAACGAGCACGATCACGCAGAGAATGACTTCAAGCATGGCCCCCCTCCTTGGGGGTGTTATCGTCAAGGGGCGAAATCTTAATACGTCGGCTCGGACGATGCTTGTCGGCTAAAGGAGATGGATGCTTGTTTTTGACGCTGATCAAGGGTTTTCGGAGAATTTGAATTTATCCGGCTCTGAAAGCCTTCGTGCCCTCGGGCTATCATTCGATTCAGAAATGGCGGAGCGCGCCCGGAATACGGACAGCCGCGTCATCCGCAGCGAACAAAGAAACCAAGACAGACAGGACAGAACATCATGCGCAGCACCAATCCGGGTTTCGTGCCCAACTCTCCGTTCACCCGCAAACTCACGCCCGAATGGGAGTCGTTTTTCGCCTCCTTCCCGAAGGCCGAGCTTCACTGTCACCTGCTCGGCACAATCAGCCGCGAGACCTTCACGGACCTCGTCGCCCGGTCGGGCGCGCCCGTGACGGCCGAGGAGATCGAGGGCTTCTACACGCGCGGCGACAAGCCCGTGGGCGTGCT
>CABUOH010000381.1 GCA_902493085.1 uncultured Sutterella sp.
CATACCGGCTGGCTCGGCGTCTTCCTCGGCGCGGCTGCGACGGGGCTCGGCTACGGCGTCTGGACCTATGGCATGCAGTACGGCAACATGACGCTTCTAGCCCGAATTGTGCATGAGCCACAAAAAAAACGCGGCTCATTGCGAAAATCGCCTGCATGGCAATGGCCGAAAGGATCATACGGAGGAAGTTTGCTAAGAATTCGGAGCACGAACAACTGTTTGCGAAGCACCCGCTCTTCCATTCGCTATTCAGACGCTCGTCCATCTCTCGATCACTGAAAACGCTTTCATAGAGTTCGATGGCTTTGGCGGCGTCGGCCTTGTTGATTGCAAAGGCGGCCTCTGCTTTGGATCGTTCTTAATTAGATGGTCAGCTCCAGAAGGGGCATCGAACACCGGAGACCATCTATGAAATATCCAAGTGTGCGCCAGTTCGGCGTCTGTTACTTAGAGTGGTGAAAGTCCGCTTCCGGTAAAGCCTAGCCAGCAGCCGGTACTTAGCCTTAGAGTCGAAGCCGCGAGGCGAGATTTAACTGAAGAGCCGTATGCCTTAATTGGGCACGTACGGTTCTGTGAGGGGGAGGCGCGCGCTCTGTGCGCGCGTCCTCTCTACTCGATTAGGGGTGAGGTTGTTTAGTGAGATCTGTTGAGTCTTCTCTCAAGGGCCTTTTCTCAAAGGCGGTCGGCGCGTCGTGTGTCGGCCGCCTTCGTCATTGTGACCGTGAAGGCGGCGCCGCCTTCAGGGGCCTTGCCCGCCGTTACCGTCCAGCCCGAGCGGCGGCAGATGCGCGAGACGATCGAAAGGCCGAGTCCGGCGCCCGGCGCTTCCGCGCACGCCGTGCTCGAAGATGCGGGCGGCCTCGTCGCCGGCGAGTCCCGGTCCCGAGTCGGAGACAATGAAGCCCTCGGACGTTTCCGTGATCGTGACCACGCCGCTTTCGGTGTAGGCGACGGCGTTCTTCACGAGGTTGTTGGCGACGGTGCCGAGCATGACGGGCGAATAGGTGCCCGGGCATTCGGCCTCCCGCCTGAGCATGAGCGAGAGGCCCTTTTCGGCGGCAAAGGGCTCCCAGGTGTCGGCGACGGTCTTGAGAATGCCGGCCGCGGAGTCGGGTTCCGGTCCCGTTGCTTCATTCGAGAGACGGGCAAAGGAGAGAAAAAGCGACATCAGCTCGCGCATGTCGCCCGCCGAGCGCGTGATGCGCTCGACCTGCAGGGCCTGCACGGGCGATAGCGGCGTCATGGACAGGAGTTCGGCGCTCGTTTCGATCACGGTGAGCGGCGTTCTCAACTCGTGGCTTACGTCGCCCGTGAAGGCCTTCTCTCGAAGGAGCGCCTCGTGGAGCCTTTTCATCGCGGCGTCGCAGATGCGCGCGAGTTCACCCACCTCGTCGTTCGTCACTTCAACCGACAGCGGCTCGTAGCGCCTTGCGGCGCTCGCCCTTCTGACTTCGTCGGAGAGTGTCTGGACGGGCTTCATGATGTTGCGCGAGAGAATCCAGCCCGCGAGCAGACCGAGCAAAAAGACGGCGAGCACGGAAATGAGCGTGATGCGCCTGAAGACGCGTTCGGTGTCTTCGAAGCCGAGCTGATCCCGGGTGAGCACCAGCGGTTCGCCCCGCCACCGGGCGGCGTAGACGAAGTAGTCGCCCTCGTCAGAAAATTCGCCGAAGCCGTCCGGCACGCCGTGCAGGGCGGGTGGAGGCGGTTCAAGCGGCGGGGCGCCGTAGAGCTTCGTGTCCTCAGGGAGTCTCGGCATCCGTCCCCGCTCGAGCGTGTCGATCGATCGGGAAATCTCGTCCTGGAGGATGCCCGAGATGAGCTGCTGCTCGGTGAATTCGATGGACTGGTAGAGGGCGAGCGCGTAGAGGCCTGCCACGAAGGTGACGAGGAGCGCGAAGCTCAGCATGATGCGCTGGGCGAGGCTTCTGGGCGGCGAATGGCGAACGGTCATGGCGGG
>CABUOH010000382.1 GCA_902493085.1 uncultured Sutterella sp.
AGAATCGGCGGGCATTGCTTTTTCGGTTTGGGAACCGATCCCAAACAAAACCGTTGCTTCTGCTTAGTTGGATTTAGGTAAACTCTTCCTCAGTCATGAGCCCGGTCATCCCGGCCGGTGCTCTTCAAGCATTCGGGAGACTGCAACGTGCCGAGCAATCAGTACGAAACCCTGATGCGCCACGTATACGAACACGGCACGCACAAGTCCGACCGCACCGGCACCGGCACGCGTTCCGTCTTCGGTTACCAGATGCGCTTCAATCTGGCGGAAGGCTTTCCGCTTGTCACGACGAAGAAGCTTCATCTTCGTTCGATCATTCACGAACTGCTCTGGTTTCTCCAGGGCGACTCCAACATCAAGTATCTGCACGACAACGGCGTGACGATCTGGGATGAGTGGGCCGATGAAAACGGCGATCTCGGTCCGGTCTACGGCGTGCAGTGGCGAAGCTGGCCCACCCCCGACGGACGCAGCGTCGATCAGATCCAAAACCTGATGGAGCAGCTCAAGAACAACCCGGACAGCCGACGCATGATCGTCTGCGCTTGGAATCCCGGGCTGGTGGACCAGATGGCGCTGCCGCCCTGCCACTGCCTCTTCCAGTTCTACGTTGCGGATGGGCGGCTGTCCTGCCAGCTCTACCAGCGCTCGTGCGACATCTTCCTCGGCGTGCCCTTCAATATTGCGAGCTACGCGTTGCTCACGCACATGGTGGCTCAGCAGGCTGATCTTGAACCCGGAGACTTTGTCTGGACGGGCGGCGACTGTCATCTGTATGACAACCATATGGCACAGACCGAGCTTCAGCTTTCCCGAGAGCCTCGTTCCTATCCGAAGCTCGTGATCAAGCGCAGGCCGGACTCCATCTTCGACTATAGGTTCGAGGATTTCGAAATCATGGGCTACGATCCGTGGCCTCACATCAAGGCGCCCGTCGCCGTATAAGGAAGGATCATGAAGATTGCACTCATCGTCGCGGCGGCCCGCAACGGCGTCATCGGCGGCGGCAACAAGATGCTCTGGCGGGTGCCCGAGGACTTCGCTCACTTCAAGCGCACCACCATGGGACACCCCATCGTCATGGGGCGCAAGACCTGGGAGTCGATTGGCCGCCCTCTGCCCGGTCGTCGGAACGTGGTTGTGACGCGCAATCCGGACTACCGTGCCGAAGGTGCCGAATTGGCGCCCTCGCTTGAGGATGCATTCAAAATGCTCAATGGAGTCGGCACCGTCTTCGTAATAGGCGGCGGTGAAATCTACCGTCAGGCGCTGCCCCGGGCTGACGTCGTGTGGCTTACCCGGATCGGTGCCGATTTCGAGGGGGATGCGACTTTTCCCGACCTCCCCGAGACGCAGTGGACGACTGAGGTGCTCGAGACGCTTGAGCCTGTCGAGGGGCGCCCCTTCACCGTGACCTTCTGTCGCTGTGAAAGGCGCTGCTCAAAGGCGTAATCTTTTCCACATCAAAAAGCCCGCCGGAATCGGCGGGCTTTTTTGAGAGACGGCCCCGATGACCGTGTCCCTTGGACGGACAGGCGAGGGCAAAGCTCACGGCAATGTCACATTGAGGATTGTGGGTAAGTTATCCACAGAAAATGTGCATAAGGGTGCGGAAAAGAGGGGATGTTCAAGCAATAGTACTGAAAAATAAGGGATGTACAATTTGCTTTATATTTGTGCAATCAAAGATATTCACAGGCAGGCACTTGATGAAAAAGTAATGCAGTCGAAAACGCCTGAAAAACTGTAACGAAAAAGCCGCTGTTTTCAAAGGAAAACAGCGGCTTTGGAATGGTTGGTGCGGTAGGCAGGATTCGAACCCACGACCCTCTGGTTCGTAGCCAGATACTCTATCCAACTGAGCTACTACCGCACGCTTGCGTTCTACAGGTTTGATGGTGCGGTAGGCAGGATTCGAACCCACGACCCTCTGGTTCGTAGCCAGATACTC
>CABUOH010000383.1 GCA_902493085.1 uncultured Sutterella sp.
CTCCTTGCCGTTCTTGTCAAAGAGAATCTGCGTGGGCACGGCGGCGATGCGGAAGTACGGCACGAGCTCGGGATATTCGGAGGTGTTGATCTCACGAACGGCGGCCCGTCCCTCGAACTCCTGATCAAGCTTCTTGAGCGCGGGCTCCATCAGGCGGCAGGGCTGGCAGCCGTCTGCGCTGAAGGTGACGAAGGTCACCATGCCGGGCTCGGGCACCTTGCCGTCGAGCGCGGCTTGCGCGGGAGAGGCCAGCGTCGCGGCGGCGGCAAGCGCGCCGAGAAGAAGTCGAATGTTCATAGAGCGTATCCGTTGGAGCATATCCGTTGTGGTGAATGATCGGTGCGCCTGCGGCCGAGCCCCTTGAGGGCGGCGCACGGGCGGTCTGACGATGATAGCGCATCGGGCTCCCGCGCGCCTAGAATATCATTTCGTCATTTGTCCCTTCCATCCGAATCCGCCATGAAGCCCGAAGCCGTCACCGTCATCAAGGCCGACATCACGACGCTCGCCGTCGACGCCGTCGTCAATTCCGCCAACCGCTCGCTTCTCGGCGGCGGAGGCGTCGACCGTGCGATTCACCGTGCGGCGGGACGCGAACTCCTGGCCGAATGCATCGAGCTCTGCGGGTGTCCGGTCGGCGAAAGCCGCCTCACGAAGGGTTGGAATCTGCCCGCAAGGCACGTCATCCACACCGTAGGGCCCGTCTGGCTCGGCGGCGACTCGGGCGAAATCGAGATGCTCGCCCGTGCCATCACCTCGGCTCTTGACGTCGCGCAGCGGGAAAACTTCGAAACCGTCGCCTTTTCGTGCATCAGCCGCGGCATTCACCGCTTTCCCGCGGACGTTGCCGCCCGCACCACGCTCGAAGCCATGCTTGCGCACGGCTTTTCCGGCCGCGTCATCGTCTGCACCTTCACGGACGAAGATCTGCACGCCTACAAAACGCTTCTCGGACGTTGATTCACCAGACTCATCAGGGTTATCCCGCACTTCTTTTTTAAGCCCCGCGCAATGCGCATTGTGCAGAATGCTCGGGTTTCCAACCTTTGAGGCGCTCCGACCCATGACCTCCCTTCGAATCCGATCCACTCTTATCCTCTCCCTCATGATGGCGGGCGCACTCCTGCAGGCCCCGCAGGCGGCCGAGGCGCTGCCGACTGCGGCGCCCGCTGCGGGCGGCATGGTCATGACGGCGCGCGAGACGCCCGAAGCCGCCTGCGAAAAGGGAGATGCCGCCGCCTGCACCGTGGCGGCGCTTCGCGCGCTGCCCTCAAAGAAGGACGCCCCGGGCGGCGCGAAGGCCGCCGACGTTGCCCGCGCCTACTTTGAAAAGGGCTGCGAAAAGGGCGACCCGGAAAGCTGCCGCCACCTCGGACTTCTTCTCAAGACGGACGGCATCTACAAGGCCGACCCCGAAGCCGCCAAGCGGCTCCTTTCCCGCGGGTGCACGCTCGGCGACGACCGCAGCTGCCGCGAGATGGCGCGCTTGGCCGAAAATGCGAACGAACACGAAGCGATGGTGTCCTGGCTCGGCAAATCCTGCAGGCTCGGCAACGAAACGTCCTGCATGCGCGCCGCAACCCTTGACCGCTCCGACGAGCGCGTGGTCTGGGTCGAGGAGGCCTGCAGGCTCGGGCGCATGGACGCTTGTCTCGATGCGGCCGAACGCCGTCAAAACGGCAACGGCGTGCCCGTCGACATGAAGCTTGCCCTTCAGAACTATCAGGCCGCGTGCCGCCTGAGCAACGCGCCCTCATGCTTCCGCGCCGCGGGCATCCTGCGTGCGGGCGACGGCGTCAAGGCCGACCCGAAGGCCGCGGCCCTCTGGTACGACAAGGCCTGCCAGATGCGCCAAACCCGCGCCTGCGCGCTCCTGGGCGACCTCTACCTCTCGGGCGAAGGCGTTGAAAAGGACGACGTGCGCGCGAAGTTCTACCAC
>CABUOH010000384.1 GCA_902493085.1 uncultured Sutterella sp.
CGGTGCGGACGACAAGTGGCTCTTTCGCGACGTCCCCGACGAACCCGACGTGGCCGCTGAAATTCTTGTTGCCGACGGCTTTGCCGTTGCGAATGATGCCGGCAACCCCATGTGGTTCACGGACTCGAATGCGGTGTGTGGCGAAGGCGCGTGGCTGCGGCTTGCCGACAGCGAGATGCTTGTTGCCAACGCACGAAGAGCCGCGGACGCCGCCGGAGAGTCCCTTCCCATGCGCATGCCCGCGCTCTTTGAAAAGCGCCCCGCCGCCAACCGAAACGGGACCTCTCAAGGCGTGGTTGCGAAGCAGTGCTGGAGTCTTGCCGTGCCTGCGGGGCTGGACGAAAGCGATCGGGTGTCGGCCCTTGCACGGGCGCTCGAAGCGATGAACACCCAAAACGACGCCGTGATGTTCACGCACCCGGAAGGCGTCTTCGTGCCGGAAGGCCTCCTGCCCGACGGGTGGCTCGACGACCCGGCCGAAGCCGGACGGCTCTTGAGCGTCAAGGCCATGCCCTTTGCCGAAGGCGTAAGACACCTGAGAGCTTCGCCCATTCGGCGCGTGGCCATCACCGGAGAATCCACCCCGCGTGCCAGTCGCTACGACGCGGGGTTGAAGCAAGCAACCGGGCTCAGAAGTTCCATGCATGAACCCGTCATCCTCACGGGCATCGTCGTCAACCGCCATTCGGTGCGGCCCGTCGTGCGCTTCATCAATGCCGAGGGCGAAACCGTCGAGGAAACCGAAGGCCGCTGGCCCAAGGTGGTCGACCTCGCTGCGATCGACAGGTCGCCGCAGCAGCCCTCGAAGGTCCTCTCGGCCCTGGCGCGCAAGAGAGGCGAATGAACACGGAACTTGACACGGAACAGGACACGGAACTCGACAAATTCTGAAGGAGAAGCACATGAAAACGCGTGAAGCCGTCACGAGCGGCGTCTCGTCCGCACGACTCACGGGCTGGCGGCCCGCCTGGGAAGGCTGGAGCGCTCTGGCCGGCTTTGCCGCTGCCGGAACAACCTTGGCGCTCGTCCCGGGCGCATGGGGCGCGTCCCTAGCATCGGTCCTCGCCCTCATGGGAGCCGTGCGCACGGGCGAGGCCGTTCGAACGGCCGCAAGACGCATTCCGCTTGCGGGCTTTGCGCCCGCCTTCATTCATGCGGAGGATCTCATCCGCATTCTGAGAGAAAAGGGGATGCGCAGTGACGAGAGCTCTGGAAACGGATCCCTATCCAAGCACGGAGACGCACGAAGCAACATGCTCGCGCGCTACGAGGCAGGCCGCCTCTCGCTTCTCAAGGCCATGCGCTTCAATGCGGCGCGCGAGGGGCGACGCGTGACGAACCTGTGGCTTGGCCGCGGGTTTGAATGGACCCCTGCGCACGCACAGGCGCTCTATGAACTCGCCGCCACGCCGGTGAAGCCCCTCATCATTCCCGAGCGGGTGCGTAAGCTCATGCACATGCCCGATCCCCTGCGCCCGGGCGACATCGGGAGCCCCTTCATTCACGGGATCGGCGCATCGGAAGAAGACGACATCGTCCGGCCCCTCTCGAGCCTCGGGGGCGGTACCCTCATCGTCGGGACCACGCAGGCGGGGAAGGGCGTCATGCTCACGAGCCTCGTCACGCAGGCAATCCTTCGGGGCGAGCCCGTCATCGTGATCGATCCCAAAAGCAGCAAGCGTCTTCGCAATGCGGTCTGGCAGGCGGCCGAAACCGCGGGCCGCCCCGCGCCCCTTGAATTTCACCCGGCCTTTCCTGAAACGGGCGTGCGGCTCGATCCTTTGGGCGCATGGACGAGACCCACGGAACTCGCCACCCGCATCGCGGCCGTCATGCCGCCCGACAGCGGGGCCTTCGGGAACTTCGCCTGGATGGCGGTGAACGTCGCAGTCGAAGGGCTCTTCTACGTCACCGAGCGTCCGAGCCTTCT
>CABUOH010000385.1 GCA_902493085.1 uncultured Sutterella sp.
GGATCGGCGGGATTGTCCGCAGAAAGCCCTTCGGCAAGGCGCAGCACGTCGGCGAGCCTCTCCTTGCGACCGGCATAGGCGGCGCTTGCAATATTGAGGAGTCCGTCAGGCTGCCAGTGCGGTTCCGCGTTGTTCACGTCTCTCTCCCGATGTTGTGAGCGAATCAGTCGGATTATTCTAGCGGCGCGCAGGGCAAAGGCAGGGCTCCCCGCATTGATTCACCTCAACACCTCCCGCAGAGGCAACAGCGAAGAGCGTTGTTCATATAGGCAACACAGGCCGGGTGCTTTGCCTCCTACTTCATCCGCCCACTTCATCCGCCGGCATTTTTCGCCCAACGTCTTTGCTAGTTCGGCTTGTCCGACACCGGCACGGCACACGCCGTCCGGCGCCTTTGAGGGCGGCGCCCAAGGGCGTTCAGGCTCTCTTGATCGCCTCTCCGATTTCGGCGCTCATCACGTCCCAGGAGCGCTCGGGACGGGGTTTGCCGCCGATGCGGTAGCTCGCCGTCTTGTAGACGAGCTCGATGCCCTCGCGATAGCGGCAGTTGACGGTGACGCGGCGCCCGGCGTGGTAGTCCTCGTCGGACATCTGCCTCAGGGCGTAAAAGAGTTCGGCGCGCGCGCAGAGACTGCTCGAAAACTTTCCCTGAAACCTGCGCTTGGGTTCGATCACGATTTCTTCGGGCTCTGCCATGGACGTCTTCCTTCGTAAACAAGGCTCCAAGTATGACACAACCCGGCGGCCGCCGCCCGAAGGCTCCGGCAAACCGGGTTGCAGGGACCGCCGCGTAAGGCGGCGCCATCAGCGTCAGAGACGCTGCATGCGGTCGTCGATGTTCTCGCTCTTTTTGACCTCGTAGTGGTCGAGCTTGCGCTCGAAATCCTCGAGGCTCGCGCCCACGACCTTGTGAAGCGCGATGAGCGCGACGAGGTTCGGGAGCACCATCAGGCCGTTGAAGAGGTCGGCGAGCGACCAGACGAAGTCGACCTTGAGCATGGCCCCCGTGACGATGAAGGCGCACACGATCAGGCGATAGGCCAGCACGCCGCGCGAGCGGAAGAGAAAGCGCACGTTCTGCTCGCCGAAGAAGTACCAGCCCATGATGGTGGAGAAGGCGAAGAAGAAGAGGCAGACGGCGACGAAGGCCATGCCGAACGAACCCAGGCCCACGGTGTAGGCATGCTGCGTAAGCTCGATACCCGTCGTCTTGAAGTCAAGCACGCCCGTCACGAGAATGACGATCCCCGTGAAGGTCACGATCACGACCGTCGTGAAGACGCCGAACATGGCAACGAGCCCCTGCTCGGCCGGATGCTCGACGCGGGCCACGGCATGCGCATGAGGAGTGGAACCCATGCCGGCCTCGTTCGAGAAGAGCCCTCGGGCCACGCCGAACTGCATGGCCTTGGCGACCGTGAGGCCGAGCGCGCCGCCCATGACGGCTTCGGGATCGAAGGCCGCGACGAAGATGAGCTTGAAGGCGGGAATCACTTCGCCGATGTGCGCGCCGATCACCCAGAGGCCGCCGATGAGATAGATGGCCGCCATGAAGGGCACGATCTTTTCGGTGACGCTCGCAAGGCGCCCCACGCCGCCGAAGAAGACGAGGCCCGCGAGCACGGCGCAGACGACGCCCGAAACGATCGCGGGCACGTTGAAGGCGGTCTCCATCGCATGCGCGATGGAATTGGACTGCACCATGTTGCCGATGCAGCCGAGCGCAATGATGATGGCAATCGAGAAGAAGACCGCAAGCGGGCGCCACTTCTCGCCCATGCCGAGCGTGATGTAGTAGGCGGGACCGCCGAGCACGCGGCCCTGCTCGTCCTTCGTGCGATAGGTCTGCGCGAGCACGGCTTCGGCGAAGATGGTTGCCATGCCGAAGAAGGCCGCGATCCACATCCAGAAGATGGCGCCGGGACCACCC
>CABUOH010000386.1 GCA_902493085.1 uncultured Sutterella sp.
GAGAACGAACACGTAGCCTTCGGCGGTGCCGCCCGGGAATTCAACGCCTTCCTTCTTGCCCTTGAAGTTGAGCTTGACGCGGTCGTCGTTGGCGGCGGCGCGTTCGACGACGTTGTACGTGGCGCGCTGGCGGCGCATGACGTCGATCGTCTTTTCGACTTCGGCGTCGGTCACCGGGCAGACGTAGCGCTTGAGTTCAACGGCGGAGAAGTCCGGCACCTCAACGTCGGGGAAGACTTCAAACGTGGCCGTGAAGTGGATGTTTTCCTTGTCCTCTTCGTTCTTGGCGGCTTCGATGCGCGGATAGCCGGCGATGCGGAGCTCGCTTTCGACGGCGGCCTTCTGCCAGGCTTCGCCGACGAGCGTGTTGATGGCTTCGTCATAAGCCTGAACGCCGTACATGCGGCGGACCTGAGCGGCCGGAACATGGCCCTTGCGGAAGCCGGGAAGCTTGGCGTTCTTGGCGTAGTTCTTCAGCGACTTTTCGGTGAGTTCTTCGGCGGAAGCGTAGGAAACGACCAGGTCGAGCGTACGTTCGAGCGGGTTGACCTTGGCGACCTCTTCGGTCTTGACGGTTTCTTGTTCAGTCATCGCAGTAGTCTTTATAAAAATCCGTCGGCTGGACGCGCGGCGGAATTCGTGGAAAGAGGTTCGTTTCAAAGCGAAACGGACCGCGTGAAAAAATCTTTTCCCAAGCGAAGCGCATCCGTCTTCGGCGGACCGTCGTTCGCTCTCTTCTGTAAAAAGCGCATCCGTCGGCTTGCAGAAATCGACGGATCAGAATTTGGCGATTATAGCCGAGAAACTCCGCACTCGCCTCAAGGACTTCCCGCAGGAAACCCGCTCCGCGACGCGGCCGGAAGCCTTCCCGCGGACCGAAAACCCGGGAGATCCGGCCCGGCATCCTTCCGCGCAGTCGGGTCAATTGCTTACAATTCCGGCGATGCGTTCCCTGCCGGCTTGCTAGAATTTTTTCTCTGAGTTCAAGCCCGCCCTCACAACGCCATCCTCTCCAGCCTTCTCGCACACCTCATGACCATGCGGCCCCGTTCCTCCCTCCTGATGCTTTCCCTTGTTCTGTTCTCTCTTCTCGGGGGCTGCGCCACGGCGCCCACGGGAACGGAAACGAATGCCGACGGCTCTCGGGAGACCTCTGCGACGCAGCACCGCAGGGGCGCCGAACGCCCTGTGCGCGAATCCGAAAACGAGCGCTACAACGAGCGCATCGCCCAAGTCTCAAAGGACATTCGGGCAATCTGCACCTCGCCCGCCAACCGCCTCTACTACGCAAAGACGCCCTGCCTGCCTTCAGGCATGACGGAGGCGCATCTCAAGGACGGCTCCCGAATCACGCCGCAGGCGCGCCGCGTCGCCCAGCAAGTGTTTGAGAACCTGCACAAGCTCAATGAGGACACCCGAGACCTGATGACATCCTCGGGCGACGCCCGCCTCATCAGGCTCGCTCGGCACTCGCGCGAAGTGGTCGACCCCAAAATCGAAGCCATGCAGGCGGCGCTCCTCAACGGCACCATGACTTGGGGCCAATACAATCGGGCGCGCCTTGAAGTATTTGAGTCGAGCAAAGCCGGTGCGCCTGCAGAATAGCCCGGCGTTCTTCTTTTCCAACCCATTGATCAGCGAATTCCTGTAGAATGCGAAATCCGTGCGGGGATGGCGAAATTGGTAGACGCACCAGGTTTAGGTCCTGACGCCGTTCAGGCGTGTCGGTTCGAGTCCGACTCTCCGCACCACCAACACTACATGCCGCGTGAACAATAGCCGGCATTCGCGCCGTACAGCATGCGGCCGCTTCATCAAGCTTCCCGCCGTCCACAGCTGCGACATCTGCAGCCAAAGCCGCCGCGCCAACAGCCCCCGAGTTTGGAGTGTCGGCCGCAGGAAACGCCTGCGGCTCTTTTTTTTGTGCGC
>CABUOH010000387.1 GCA_902493085.1 uncultured Sutterella sp.
ACGACTTTCGGCCATAGGGACTAGCGGGTCGGCGTGATCCGCCTTCCCTTAAAACAACTGTGGGACCCGCCCCGGGCGGATCCCACAATTCAGGCAACGCAACGATCGCCGCTAAGCGACGATCGTCAACAACCTCGAATTACTTGTTGACGGCAGACTTGACGTAGTCGATGGCCTGCTGAACGGTACGGAGGTTTTCCTGTTCCGTATCCGGGATTTCGATGCCGAAGGCGTCTTCGAGAGCGAGGGACATTTCGACCGTCGTCAGGCTGTCGGCCCCGAGGTCTTCAATGAAGGAGGATTCATTCTTGATGTCTTCTTCCTTGATGCCGAGCTGTTCAGCAACAATCTTCTTAACCTTCAGTTCGATATCTTCCATTTCTTTAACTCCGCTTGAATGGGGTAGGCCCCCGCAGTCGCGGGGAAAAAGGGGGAAGGGAGCAACTCCCTTCGGGATTGAGGTGATTGTATATTTTACCAAGCAAGAGGCGCTTTGTGTGAAGCCCGAGGCTCCGGCGCTTCCGGAAGCGCCTCTTGAAGGCTGTTCGCGCATCAGCCCATGAACATGCCGCCGTTCACGTGCAGCGTCGTGCCCGTGACATAGGCGCCCGCATCGCTCGCCAGGAAGACGCAGGCATCGGCCACCTCCCCTGCGCCGCCGAGACGGCCGAGCGGAATCTGCGCAAGCAGGGCCGCCTTGTGATCCTCAGGCAGACCCGCCGTCATGTCCGTGTCAATGAAGCCCGGCGCAACGCAGTTGACCGTGATGCCGCGAGAGCCGATCTCCCGAGCGAGCGCCTTCGTCATGCCCATGAGCCCAGCCTTGGCGGCGGCGTAGTTGACCTGACCGGCATTGCCCATGGCGCCCACGACGGACGTGATGGAGATGATGCGGCCCGAGCGCTGCTTCATCATCGGCCGCACGCACGCGCGGGCAAGCCTGAAGGCGGCGGTGAGATCTGTTTCGACGACATCGTTCCAAGCGTCGTCCTTCATGCGCATCACGAGCGTATCGCGGGTAATGCCGGCGTTGTTGACGAGAACGTCGATGCGTCCGAATTCGGAAACCGTATCGGTTACGGCTTGAGCGGATGCCTCGGCATCGCAGACGTCGAGCACGATTCCTCGGCCCTTGCCGCCGAGTTCGGCGATGCGGGCAGTAATGCGTTCAGCACCTGCTTCGCTCGTGGCCGTGCCGACAACGGTGGCACCCGCCGTCACGAAGGCTTCAAGAATGGCAGCTCCGATGCCGCGGCTCGCGCCAGTCACCAAGGTCACACGCCCATCGAGAGCATTGGCAGAAAACGTCGTCATAAGTCTTTCTCCAATCGTCAGTTCAGCAATCTTAGGTTCAAGAATGGTCAGTTCAGCTTTTCGAGCACTGCAGCAAGCGAAGCGGCATCAAAAATGTTGTGGCCGTTGATCTCCGGCGCCGTACGGCGCAGAAGTCCCGTAAGGACCTTTCCCGGACCGCATTCGACGATGTCGGTGATGCCGGCCGCCTTCATGCGTTCGATCGTGCGCACCCACTGGACCGCACCGGCGGCTTGACGGGCGAGAGCCTTGCGGATGCCGTCGGGGGTATCATGCACCTCGACGTCGATGTTGGCTATGACGGGAATCTCGGGCACCCTGAGCTCGATCTCGGCCAGACGAGCCGCGAGCTTGTCGGCGGCGGGCTGCATCAGACTCGAATGGAAGGGAGCGGACACCGGAAGCTCGATGGCGCGGCGGCAGCCGCGGGCCTTCGCACGCTCGACGGCGCAGGCAACCGCTGCTTTTTCGCCCGCAATCACAACCTGACCAGGCGCATTGAAGTTGACGGCCTCGACGCGGCCTTCCGCACGGGCTTCAGCAACGGCGGCCTCGACCGCATCGTCGGTCATACCGATGACGGCGGCCATCCCGCCTGCGCCCACGGGCAC
>CABUOH010000388.1 GCA_902493085.1 uncultured Sutterella sp.
CGTTCGGGCATCTTCATCCCGACGCTCTGTGAATTTGCGGCGCTCAACCACCGTCCGGGCACCTGCCGCATGTGTCTTGTCGACGTGACGCGCGCCGACGGCACGCACCACGTGGTGACGGCCTGCGAAACGCGCCTCATGGAAGGCGACGTCGTCGAGACGTGCTCGCCCAAGGTGCGCCGCATGCAGAAGCTCCAGGCCGAGCTCCTCTTTGCCGACCATTGCGAGACGTGCTCGGGGTGTTCGCGCCACGGCGCCTGCGAGCTGCAGAAGGTGGCCCGCGTCGTGGGGCTCGACGTCACGCGCCTCTCGGGACGCCTTGCAACGCGCCCCGTCGAAACGGACGCGTCCGCCAACGGCCTCGTCTTCACGCCCGACAAGTGCATCCGGTGCCTGCGCTGCATCGAGGCCTGCCGTCAGGTTCAGGGCATCGGCGTCATCAAGCTCGATCATGCGGGCACGAACGCCGCGGTGAGCTTTGACGGCCGCTGGGGCGACTCGGAAACCTGCATTCAGTGCGGCCAGTGCGGCCTCGTCTGTCCGACCGGCGCGCTCGCCGTCAAGGATCAGACCGACCGTGCGCTCGACATGTTCGACGATCCGACGGTCAAGACGGTCGTGCAGTTTGCGCCCGCCGTGCGCGTGACGATCGGCGAAAACGTGGGCGCGCGTCCGGGCGAAAACCTGCAGGGCCTCATCGTAGCCGCCCTCAAGAAGCTCGGCGCCGACTTCGTGATGGACACGCGCTGGTCCGCCGACGTGACGATCATGGAGGAGGGAACGGAGCTTCTCGAGCGCCTTCGCCGCCAGCAGGCCGAAGGCGTGCTGCACGAGCGTCCCGACACGATGTTCACCTCCTGCTGTCCGGGCTGGATCAACCATATTGAGAAGAACCGCCCCGACATGATCCCGCACATCTCCTCGACGAGGAGCCCGCAGGCGATCTTCGGCGCGCTTGCCAAAACCTGGCTCCCGAAGACGCTCGGCGTCGCGCCCGAGCGCATCCGCTCGATCTCGATCATGCCCTGCACGGCCAAAAAGGACGAGGCCGTGCGCGAACTCCTCAAGCACGGCGGCGTGCAGGACGTGGACCTCGTGCTCACGGTCCAGGAATTCGCCGCGATGCTCGAGCGCCGCGGGATCGACCTCATGAGCCTTGAGCCTGCCGACTTCGACTCGCCCTTCATGAGCGAAGGGTCGGGCGCGGCGCAGCTCTTTGCGACGACGGGCGGCGTGATGGAGGCTGCGCTTCGCACGGTCTCGGCGCTCGCGGGCGGGCCCGACCTAGGACGGATCGCCTTCCAGCCGGTACGCGGTCTCGCCAACTTCAAGGAGGCCGAGGTCGACACCGAGGTCTTCGGCAAGCTGAGGATTGCGGTCGTGCACGGCATGCGGGCCGCCGACGAGGTGATCGAGCTCGTGCGCCGGGGACGCTCTCCCTATCACTTCGTCGAGGTGATGGCGTGCCCGGGCGGCTGCGTGGGCGGAGGCGGAACGGCGAGGGGCATTCTCTGGCGCCGCACGCTCGACCGCCGGCAGACGGCCGTCTACGACACCGACGCCGCCATGAAGGTGCGCGCGTCGCACGAAAACGAAGACGTTGCGAAGCTCTACCGGGAATTCCTCGGCAAGCCCGGCAGCGAGCTCGCGCACGAACTTCTTCACTGCGGCTACAAGGCGCGCGAGCGCCGAGCCGAAAAGCCCGATTATCAAGCCATTGAGTCGGCCGTCGAACTCGCATCCGTGTGAGTCCGGGGCCGTGCATAATAACTGAACCGGAAATACTTCCGACAGCTTTTATCCTGAACACCTCAGGATCCAAGGAGAACACACCATGAAAGCACCCGTTCGCGTGACGGTGACCGGCCCTGCCGGCCAGATCGGCTATGCCACGCTCTTTCGCATCGCTTCCGGCGCCA
>CABUOH010000389.1 GCA_902493085.1 uncultured Sutterella sp.
TGGCTCGCCAATCCGTGGACTTGGGCCGCCCGTCACGCCCTCAGCCCGATGGACAACGAAAACTAAGCCGCATCGATCGGCTTCGCCCTCCGGACGCGTGCCCGTGCCCTGCACGGCGCTGCGCGCAGGAGGGATCGAGGGAGCACGGGACTCATCCCGCGCTCCCTTTCCTTTTGCCTTCTCCGAGCACCAAACCGACCTCAAGCACAGATTTCAGCGGCGCTCCTGCGGCTCTAAAAACAGATTTCACAAACAAGTTTTTCACAAGCAGGTTTCAGCTTCCATAAGTTTTACTTCTGATACAATAGATTTGTTGAGTTTTTGCAAAAAACACTCAGGTCTTCGGAGCGTGCCGGCGGCGCCCGCCTTTTGCGTCACAAGCTGACGCAGCCCGTCATACACTTCTCCATACCGAAGCAGAAACTCACCCAAGGAGGAGAAAAAAATGATCGCTGTTGTCCGCAACGGTTGCTGTGAAATCAAAGGCGCTTCCGGAAATTCCCGCGTCGTGCTTCCCCCCATGAACATTGAAGAGGCGATCCTTCGCCACGATCACGTGGCCGTCGTACTCAAGAACGGCTACTGCCAGCTGTACACGACCGAAGGCAAGCTCGTCACGATGTACAGCGTCAACGACGCCATGTACGTGCGCTTCGTCAACACCGATCAGCTTGCCATCCACCGCCGCAACGGCCGCGTTGAAATTCACGACTTCAACGGCCGTCTCGTGCGCGTGTCCGCCTGACGAGGCGCGTCCCCGCATTTCCGCCAAGCCGCAGTCCTCCCGAGCCTGCGGCTTTTTTCGACTTGCGCAGGGATGCGTAACCTCTTGTTTCGGACTGACGCCTCCAACGCCCGTTCCCTCTCCGATGGTGTATCGTGAGCATGAGGACTGAACGGAACATCAGTCCGAAATGACCGTTTTTCGACCCCATCACAAACAATCATGAAACAGAAGAAACTCCTCGTGATCGGCCTCTTCGGCCTGACGGCCGCCCTCAGCGGCTGCGCCACCGACGGCAACTACTACCGTTCAGACGTCTACAGCTCGAGCCAAGTCAATCAGGCGCAGGAAGTGAACACGGTTGAAGTCATCGCGATCAATCCGGCTCAGGTCGCCGTCAACAACTCCGAGAGCGCCGACCGCGCCCGCGCCACCGGCGCCATTCTCGGCGCGATCGCCGGTGCGGCCATCGGCAACCACAACAACCATTCGACGTCCTCGCGCGTCCTCGGCGGTCTTGCGGGCGGCGCCATCGGCGGCCTCGCGGGCGATGCCGTGGGCGGCCAGGGCACGTCCTATGTCGACGGCGTTCAGCTCGTCTACCGCACTTCGGGCGGACGCGTCTATCAGTCGACGCAGGTCGGACGCCTGTGCGAATTCAAGCTCGGCACCGCCATCATGGCCTCGTCGCGAAGCGGCGAAACCCGCATTCAGCCGAACAACCCGTACGGTTGCGGCAAGCGCTGATGCACATTCCTGACGGAGGCATGAAATGAAGAAGCAGATCATGACGGTCGTCGTGCTCGGCACCGCGCTTCTTGCCGCGGGCTGCACGACCAATGCGGACCGCCGCGCCCAGCAGTACGCTGAAGCCGGCGCCACGATGGACTACAACATCGGCGTCGTCAAGGCCGAGCAGGAACGCATTGCGGCCGAGGAATACTACGCCGAACAGGCCCGTCAAAAGGCCGAGGCCCAGAAGCAGGCCGCAAAGGCCAAGGCCGACAAGGCGCGCGCTCAGGCCAACGCCAAGGCCGCGGCCGCCAAGAAGGCCAAGCAGGACAAGCTTGACGCCCTTGCGCTTCGAGAGCGCGAGCTCAAGGTTCGTCTCGCCGAACTTCAGGTGAAGGAGCGCGAGGCCAAGGTCAACACGAGCGTTGCAGAAGAGGCCGTGCGTGCCGAAACCGCCC
>CABUOH010000390.1 GCA_902493085.1 uncultured Sutterella sp.
TGAAATGGACGCCCATTGAGGAGCCCGACAACCCGCACACCATCATCCACAAGGGCAGCACGCATTTCAAGGAAGAGCTCTACGACCTGTGGCTCAACATGCGCCCCAAGCGCATCATCGGCTGCACGGTCGCGGCGCCCGTCGTCGCCTTTTCGCTCACCAAGTTCTTCAATGACCACGGCATTCGATGGAACTGGGTGCGTACGCAGCCGTCCTTTCACGGTCGCATGACGCTCAACAACTGCTATGAAAACCCGGGACAGCTCGGCGCAGACCGCTGGTATGCCGCCGTTGGCGCGGCCGACGCCATGCTTGAGGAAAGGCGCTCGCTTCTTGTCGTGCACACAGGCACGGCCACGACCGTCGATTCCATCCTTTACCGCGAGA
Organism: uncultured Sutterella sp.; assembly: GCA_902493085.1. Lineage (GTDB taxonomy): Bacteria > Pseudomonadota > Gammaproteobacteria > Burkholderiales > Burkholderiaceae_F > Sutterella. The sequence goes on from CABUOH010000390.1 coordinate 388, forward strand.
GCGGCGTCTACGACTTCATGGGCGGGCGCATCACGCTCGGTCCCACGCTGATGAAGACCTTCCTCACGAAGGGCATCCCCTCGCTCACCGATCTCGACGGCGCCTACGACGCGCTGCCGCGCTCCACGCGCGACGCCGTCATGACGGGCATCATCGATGCGCAGGTGGGGCTCATCCTGCGTGCGCGCAGCGTCATGAGGAGACAGGGCTTCGATCCCAAGGTGCTGCTTGCCGGCGGGTCCGCCAAGTTCATCGCACCCTATCTGCAGGAGGAGGTGCCTGATCTCATCGTCAAGCACAATCTGGTGCTGAGGGGACTTTCCGCTCTTGCGGGACAGCAGGCTGAAGGACTCGGGAGGGAGGACGCATGAGATATTTTGCCGTCACGCTTCTGCTGGCAGCGATGGGTGCTGCGGGCTATCTGGCCTGGACCGGCCTTCACCAGCCCCCCGAGGTCATTCCGTCGGGCGAGGTCAAGACCGTTCGGGTGGACAACTTCGCCTATGCCTCTCCCGAGCTTGTGAAGCCCGAAAATCTGAAGGTCGAGGCGCCTGCCGTGCGTGACGAGGCCGTTCAGGCGGCGGAGGCGGCGGTCGAGGAGGCCGCGCCCGTTCTGGAGCCCGTTGACGAGGCGAAGCTCGAGGGGCTGACGTGTGTCGTTTTCGGTCCCTTGCAGGAAAAGCGCCTTCCCAAGCACCGCAGGTTCTTTGAAAAAGTCGACTTGATCAGAAAGATGAACATCGTTCCGTACAGCGATACGCGCTACGCCGTCTATGCGGGGCCCTTCACGCAGCAGAAGGCCCGGAAGAACCGCAAGGCGCTTTGCGGGGACGATCTTGAGAGCTGCTCGATCATGGAACTCAAGGCGGGCGGCCATGCCGTCGTGCTGAAGACCTTCTCCGATGAGAAGGCGGCGGAGCTCTGGTCGAAGAAGTTCGCCCTTGACAACGGTCTGACGAATGTCAGGGTGACCCGCTACAACCACGTTGCGGGCAGCCGCGTCGTGCTTGTCTTCAACGGGATTGCGGACCAGCAGGTCAAGGCGCTGCTCAAGCGCTCGAAGGCCGAGGGAATCGGCCTGAGCGTCTGTCCGAAGGGATTGTGATCAGCAGCCGAAGCGCTTTTCGAGCGCTTCGCGCAGCACGGGCTTGAGCGCCTCCGTCATGCGGCGGCGCTCGGCCTGAACGTCTGCGGGAACGTCGCGCTGCACCGGCCCCCAGGGGCATTCGGGGAAGTGGCTGTCGTCCTGCCAGCGCGCGATGACGTGCCAGTGCAGGTGCGGCACCATGTTGCCGAACTGGGCGAGATTCACCTTGTGCGGGCGGAGCGCCTTGATGATCTCCTCCTCAACCACGTTGAGAATGCCCCAGAGCTCCGTTCTTTCCTCGGACGTGAGCGAGGACATTTCGGGTACATGTCGACATGAGACAACCCTCAGGAAGCAGGGGAAGGCGGGATCCTCCGCATCGATGAGGTAGAAGTTTCCGTTGCGCCAGATTTCGGACTTGGCGCGGTCGGTGCAAAG
>CABUOH010000391.1 GCA_902493085.1 uncultured Sutterella sp.
GACGTCGTCATCGGCGCCATGCTCGGCGCCGACGAATTCGGCTTTGCGACGGCGCCGCTCGTGGTCGAAGGCTGCATGATGATGCGCCAGTGCCACCTCAACACCTGTCCCGTCGGCATCGCCACGCAGGATCCGGAGCTGAGAAAGCGCTTCCGCGGCAAGCCCGGCGCCGTCATCAACTACTTCTTCTTCGTGGCGGAGGAAGCCCGCCGCATCATGGCCGAGCTCGGCATCCGGCGCTTCGAGGACCTGATCGGCCGCGCCGACCTCCTTGCGCAGCGCGACGACGTTGAGAACTGGAAGGCAAAGGGGATCGATCTCTCCCGCATCCTGCACCGCCCGAGCGCGGCGGCGGACGACATCCGCCACACGCTCGTGCAGGACCATCAGCTCGAAAAGAATCTCGACCACGCGCTTTTGGCCGACATTCTTCCCGCCGTCGAGGCCGGAGAGCCCCTTTCGATCACGACGGACATCAAGAACACGCACCGCTCGGCGGGCGCGATGATCTCGCACGCCATCGGGAAGAAGCACGGCGCAGAGGGCCTGCCCGACGACACGATCCGGATCGAGCTTCACGGCACGGCCGGCCAGTCCTTCGGCGCCTTTGCCGCCAAGGGGCTGACGCTCGACCTCGTGGGCGACGCGAACGACTACGTGGGCAAGGGCCTCTCGGGCGGCCGCATCATCGTGAGGGCGCCCGCGGACTTCCACGGGCGGCCTTCGGAAAACATCATCGCGGGCAACGCGACGCTCTACGGCGCGACGAGCGGCGAAGCGTACTTCATGGGCGTCGTGGGCGAGCGCTTTGCCGTGAGGCTCTCGGGCGCGAGCGCCGTGATCGAGGGCTGCGGCGACCACGGGTGCGAATACATGACGGGCGGCACGACCGTCGTCCTGGGTCCCACGGGGCGCAACTTCGCCTCGGGGATGTCGGGCGGCGTCGCCTTCGTCTTTGATGCGGACGGGCGCTTTGAATCGAACTGCAATCCGTCCATGGTCGCGCTCGAGCGCGTCATGAGCCATGAGGAGCAGGTGAGAACGAGCGATCCGCGCACCTGGCACATGGGCTGCACGGACGAGGAGCTCCTCAAGCGCCTCATCACCCGCCATCAGCGCTTCACGGGCTCGACCCTCGCCGCCCAATTGCTCGAAAACTGGACGAGCGCACGCGCGCGCTTCGTCAAGGTCATTCCGCTTCAGTACCGCGCCGTGCTGCAGGCCAAGGCTTAAATGGAGATCGCCATGTCTGAAAAACTTCAACGCATCGAGTTCGGCCATCTCCCGGTCGAGGAACGCATCAAGACCTTCGGGGACTTCACGATCCCGCTCACCGACGAGGAGGTCCATGCGCAGAGCCTGCGGTGCCTGCACTGCGGGACGCCCTTTTGCTCGAACGCCTGTCCGCTTCACAACCGCCCGGTCGACTGGAACCGCCTCGTGCGCGACGGCGACTGGGAGCGCGCCTGGGCGTGCCTCTCGTCCACGAACTCCTTTCCGGAATTCACGAGCCGCATCTGCCCCGCGATCTGCGAGGCGGGCTGCACGCAGTACTACCTCGAGGACTCGGCCGTCGGGATCCGCTCGATCGAGCGCGCGATCATCGATCATGCCTGGCAGGCGGGCTGGGTGAAGCCCGAACCCGCTTCGGTCAAGACCGGCAGGCGCGTGGCCGTCGTGGGCTCGGGCCCTGCGGGCCTTGCCTGCGCGCAGCAGCTCGCCCGCGTCGGGCACGACGTGACGGTCTACGAAAAGGCGGAGCGCCCGGGCGGCCTTCTTCGCTTCGGCATTCCGGGCTTCAAGCTCGACAAGGACGTGGTCGAGCGCCGCATCGGGCAGCTCGAGGCCGAAGGCGTCAAATTCGAGCTCTCCACGGTCGCGGGCGACAGGAAGTTCGAGGCGGG
>CABUOH010000392.1 GCA_902493085.1 uncultured Sutterella sp.
GCGAAGCTTGTCGCGCAGGTAGGTGACGACCTGCGTCATCGAATCAAAGGCATGCGGCACGGCATGCCGGGTCTCAACGGGGGCGACGGGATAGTCGGTCTTGGGTTCGACGTCCACCACTTCAAGCGTGCTGCCGCCCTTGCTGTTCAAATCGGACTTGTTCAGATCGGACTTTCGTGAGGGATCCTTGGCCATGTGCGTTCTCCTTTGAATTATGCGTTTGAGCGCCCGCGCAGATGGAATTCGTGCAAAAGCGGGGCGGCCGGCATCGGAGGGCCTTTCGAACCCTGGCGGCCCCGCGCCTTCATCAATGATAGTCCACGACGGCGTGCATGAGGAGTTCGGCGCCCGAGAGGAAGTCCTCAATTCGCATCGCTTCCCGCGGGTTGTGCGAACCCATCTGGTTCGCGACGAAGATCATGCACGAAGGAATGCCCGCACTCGTCATCACGGCCGCGTCGTGCCCCGCGCCGCTCGCCATCGTGAGGTGGGGAATGCCGTGCGTCTGCGCAGCCTTCAGAATGTGACCAAAGAGCGCTTCGTCGGGCGAGGCCGCTTCGCCCACGATCACGTCGTCAAAGGCAATGGCTACGCCTCTGGCCTTTTCGACATTCCCGGCTTCCGTGAGGAGCAGGTCATGGAAGGCGCGAAGCGTTTCCATCGAGAGGCTTCGCATGTCGAGCCCGAAGTCGACTTCGCCCGAAATGATCGAGATGTCGGCGGTAGAGGGCGTATTGACGACGCCGCACGTGAAGACCAAATCCTTCCCGCCAACTCTCCCAATGTCGGTTCATCGTGCTCACGAGGTCCGCAAAAGCCGCGACGGCGTCGTGCCTGAAGTCATGATCGACCGCGCCCGAATGGGCGGTTTCGCCCTTGATGCTGCAGCGCTTGTGCCTCAGGTACCCGCGGATGCCCGTGACGACCGCCGTCCGGTTCACGGGTTCGGCGTCAAGCCTCGGGCCCTGTTCGATGTGAAGCTCGACGAAGGCGGCGATTGCCGAGAGATCCATGAGCGGGACGCCCGACGAAATGCGGTCGACGTCCACGCCCTTTTCAAGGAGAACGTCCTTCAGCAGCCTGCCCGTGTCGCGGTGCGGGAGGTCAAGTGAGTCTACCCGTGAGCGCGAGCGACCCCGCATAGGCGCGCCCGAATTCCGGGCACTCCTCCATGCGAAAGGCAACGATGGAGAAGTCCCTTTCAGGAACTCTGTTTTGGTCCTTCAAATATTTCGCCACGGCGAGCGGCGCGACGATGCCCGCGAGCCCGTCGTAGTTGCCGCCCTGCGGAACGGAGTCGGCGTGAGAGCCCGAGACGAAGGCGGGGAGCGACCGGTTGCGCCCTGGCAGCGTCATCCAAAGGTTGAGCGCCGCGTCAACGCGCACTTCAAGACCGATTTCGCGTGCGGCTTTCGCGAGGCGCTCGTGGACGAGGTCTTCCGTTTGGGTGTAGCCCTCGCGCGTGACGCCCTGTACGTCGGCGCTGATCGACCGGATGTCGTCAAAGAGCTGGATGCAGAAGTCCTTCACGGAGGCGCTGAACTCGGTCTTTTGGGTCATGGACGGGTCCCTTGATGTTGTTGGATGGTCGAATGTCGAATGTTCGAATGTCGGAAGGTCGAATCAGTTTAGCCTCAACGGCGCAGGCTCGCCCAAAAGAAAGACTCCGAAAGAGAAAGGCCGCCGGACTCGCATCCGACGGCCTGAGGATTTTGGCGGCTTGCTTCTCACTTCAAGTAGCGCGGCACCCGGCGTTTCGTGAAGAGCGCGGCGACAAAGAGCGCAATCGTGTAAAGAAGGGGCCAGATGATGCCGCCCAAGACCGCGACGATGTTGAGTTCGGTCTCCTCGACGATGATGCTCTTCATGCCAAAGAAGCCTGTGAGGAAGGCAACCAT
>CABUOH010000393.1 GCA_902493085.1 uncultured Sutterella sp.
CGCCGGCGGCATGGACTACATGGTGCGCGTTGCCTCCCGCATTCTTCGCGCCAATCCGAAGTACATCAACGTTCTCGCTCCGTCGATCGCCTTCCTGCTGACGATTCTCTCCGGCACGGGCTTCACGACGATGTCCATCCTCAACGTGATTCAGGAAGTGGCCAAGCAGAACGGCGTTCGTCCGTCCCAGCCGCTCACCTCCGCCGTCGTCGCCTCCCAGATCGCCATTTCCGCCTCCCCGATTTCGGCCGCCACCGCCGCCATGTGGGTTGTCGTTGAAACGATGGGCGTCTCCTTCGGCCAGGTTCTCTGCGTGATTCTGCCCGCCGGTCTCTTCGGCGCCGCCGTCGCTTCGCTCATTTCCGCCTTCCAGGGCGTCGATCTTGAAAAGGATCCGATCTTCCAGGCCCGCATGAAGGCCGGCCTCGTCGCCATGTCCTCCAAGGAATCCCGTGAAGCTCCGCTCCCGAAGGGCGCCAAGCTCTCCGTCGTGATCTTCCTTCTCTCCGTGGTCTTCATCGTCGCCATGCTCCTCTTCAAGAAGGAAATCGGCCACACCCTCGGCTCTCGCGACATCATCGTCATCACGATGCTCTTCATCTCGATGCTGATGTACTTGTTCTGCGACGTCGAACTCACCAAGATCAAGAACTCCTCGATCTTCAAGGGCGGCTATGAATCCCTCGTCGTGATTCTCGGCATCTGCTGGCTCGCCTCCACGGTCATCGGCATCTACATCCCGACGATTAAGGAACAGGCCACGGTCCTCCTCGGCCAGTACCCGGGCCTCCTCGCCCTCGCCTTCTTCTGCGTCTCCGCGCTGCTCTTCTCTCAGGGCGCCACCTCGGCTCTGCTCGTCCCGGTTGCCGCCAGCCTCGGCTGCGACGCCCCGATGATCCTCGCCTGCTTCGTGGCCGTCTCGGGCATCTTCGTCACGAACGTCTACCCGACCTCCGCCTTCGCCGTCTCCTGCGACGACACGGGCTCCTTCATGGGCAAGTGGTCCGGCACGTACGTGGTCAACCATCCGTTCTTCCTCCCGGGCTGCCTCGGCCTCGTCGCCGCCATCCCGTTCGGCTTCCTCATGGCCGGCCTCGTGTTCTAACGCGCGGTTTCGAACAACGGAATCATCCTGCCAAACGGGCGTTCACCTTCGGGCGAACGCCCGTTTTTCGTTCCCGCCCCAAAAATTTGACAGACGCGCCCGCCATCCGTATAAATTCGCTCTGCAATCTTCAGGGCAGGGTGAAACTCCCTACCGGCGGTAAAGCCCGCGAGCGCTCCCGACGCGTCGTCTCTTCGACGCATCAAAAGCGCATGATCCGGTGAGATTCCGGAGCCGACGGTCACAGTCCGGACGAAAGAAGATTCGAGCGGGCGCCTCCCGCATGGTCCGCCTTTCGCGGACTTCATGCGCGCGCGTCCCGCCCATTGCCCTGAACGTTCGGCCACACCAGGTTCGGGGCTTTTTCGTTTCTTCCCAGAGCGACTGCGCCCGAGCCTTTTGCAATCCTCAATCCCGAAGCTGCTTCGGGCAGGAAGACAACATGACCCATACGTTCGATACCGTTGAAAAGGCGCTCGAAGACCTTCGCGCCGGCAAGATCATCCTCGTCACCGACGACGAGGACCGCGAAAACGAAGGCGACTTCATCTGCGCGGGCGAATTCGCCACGCCCGAAAACATCAACTTCATGGCCGTCTGGGGACGCGGCCTCATCTGCATGCCCATGTCGGGCGAACTCTGCGACAAGCTGGGGCTCGCCCCGATGGTCGCGAAGAACACCGACAACCACGAGACCGCCTTCACGGTGAGCATCGACCACGTCGACACGACGACGGGCATCTCCGCCTTCGAGCGCTCGCTCACTGCGCTCGCAGCCCTC
>CABUOH010000394.1 GCA_902493085.1 uncultured Sutterella sp.
GGCCGTTCTCGGCGACCCCCTCGCAGCCGCCTGCACCGCGGCCGCCGTCAACCTCGAACACCCCGGCAGCTGCCGCGCACTCTCGCCCCTGCCGTCGCTCGGCATCGACGCCAACGTGCTTTGCTCCGGCCTTTCCGAAGACCGGCTGCGCTCCGTTCTCGCCGGCACCGAGGTCCTTGCCGCCGACCCGCTCTTCGACATCATTGCCGAAGAGGCCGGCGTCGGCCGCACCGTCGCCTTCCCGCACGAAGCCTGTTCGGGCCGCATGTACCGGGACGACATCGTGAACATCCTCGAAAGCGCTCCGTTCGAGGCGCTCGTCGGCAACCTGCACACTACTGATCAGTCATGAAATCCACTCTCAAGCGCTCGGCGGTCGCCTTGGCCGCCACGGCCGCTCTTGCAGTCTCCAACGCACAGGCACGCATCGTCGTTGACGACAACGACACCGAGGTCGACATTCCCGAACACGTCAGCCGCGTCGTCGTCACGAACATTCTTCCGCTCGCCTCCGCCGTCACGGTCTTCCTCAACGACGGCAAGACCGTGGTCGGCATGCATCCCGCCTCCTATTCGGCCGCACAAAACGGGCTTCTCGGCAAGCTCTACCCCGACGTGCTCAAGGCCGACACCGGCTTCATGCAGGGCGCATCCCTCAACATCGAGGCCCTGATGGCCCTCAAGCCCGACCTGGTGCTCGTCAATGCGCCCGACAAGCGCACGCTCGACGCGGTCCGCAACGCCGGCATCCCGGCCTTCGGCATCAGTCCGACCAAGTGGCACTACGACATCATCGAGACCCACGCCCAATGGATGAAGAGCCTCTCCGAAATCTGGCCCGAACACAAGGGCAAGGGCGAGCTCATCGACAGCCGCTCGAAGGCCATCGCAAAGCTGGTCGCCGAACGCACGAAGGACCTCAAGCCCGAGGAGCGCAGCAAGGTGCTCTTTCTCTTTCGCTACGACAGCCGCCAGATCGTCGGGGCGCAACTTCTTCGGTCAGTACTGGTGCGACGCCGTCGGCGCCAGGAACGTCGCCGAAGCCTTGACGGCCGACAACGCCAACGCCGTCGTAACGATGGAGCAGATCTACGCGTGGAACCCCGACGTCGTCTTCATCACGAACTTCACGGCAGCCATGCCCGACGACCTCTATGAAAACAAGATGGCCGGCCACGACTGGTCCGACGTCAAGGCCGTCAGGGAAAAACGCGTCTACAAGCTGCCGCTCGGGATCTATCGCAGCTACACGCCTTCGGCCGACACGCCGCTCACGCTTCTCTGGATGGCCAAGCAGGTCTATCCGGAACGCTTTGCCGACATTGATCTCGCCCAAGAGGTCAAAGCTTGGTACAAGGACGTCTTCGGCGTGACGCTTTCCGATTCGGACGTCGACATGATGTTCCATCCCGGCTCAGGCGCGAGCGCCGGCGCAACGGTCGCCACCCGCACGAACGGCTGATCCATGTCGCACGCCGCAACCGCCCGCGCTCGAAGCGCCCAAGCCGCTCAGGCTGCCGTCGGACGCTTTCGTCTGGTCATCGCCCTGCTCCTTGCCCTTCTCATCGCTGCCGCCCTTCTCTCGCTCTGCCTCGGGCGCTTCAGCCTCACGGGAACCGAAGTGCTCGCCGTACTGCTGCCCGACGGATGGACATCCGTCGAAACGAACCGCATGATGGAGAACATCGTTCTCAACGTGCGGCTTCCGCGCGTGCTGCTCGCGATCATCGCCGGCGCAGGACTCGCCATGTCGGGCGCCGCGTTTCAGGCGCTTTTCGCCAATCCGCTCGCCGCCCCCGACACGCTCGGCGTCGCCACGGGCGCTTCGTTCGGCGCCGTCCTGGGCATTCTCTGGGGCTGGAGCGGCATGGGCATCCAGCTCA
>CABUOH010000395.1 GCA_902493085.1 uncultured Sutterella sp.
GCCCTCAAGACGTCCTCGTCCCGCCACGAATCATCCGTCCACGAATCGGCGCCGACGTCGACGGCTCCGTACGGTTTGGCGCATGCAATATCCACGTCAAGGACCACGTCCCGGACGAGCTTTTCCGCGAAAGACTTGGTCCCGAGCGACAGGATCTGCTCGAAACGCGAAAGACCGCTCGAAAAAGCGGGATCCATTAGGATCCGGGTCTCGGCCCCGGTATCGGCGAAGTCCTGAAGGTAATGCAGGCACATGGACGAATTGAGAACCGTCACGTCGGAATCGGGACTGAAGCGGTAGCCCTCGTAAATCGACAGCATGCGCCGGAAAACGGCATCGACGCTCAAGCCCGACTGCTCGCCGAGGAGCTGCGGAATGAGGGCGCGAAGCTCGTCGGGCGTAAAGCCCGCGATGCCCGCGAACTTCGGATCGTTCGTGACGTTCACCATGCCGTCAAAGCCCGAAACCGCGCCCTCGAACGCAAACACCGTGACGCCCGTCATGAAGGTGCGCGCGATGACGTCCCCGTGGCTTTGGACGACGTCGTAGAAGTCCTTGAGAAAGCCTTCGCGCGCCATGTCGCGAAACGACGACGAATCGGCCGAGAGCACGTCGCCCGCAAAGAAGTCGTACTCGTCGATGATGAGAAAAATCGGATCGCCGCCGGCCGCGGCGCCAAGAAAATCCGAGAAAAGACGCGCGGGCGACACATCGGAAGCTTCCCAAATCCTTTTCGCGATCGGATCCCCGGGCAGATGGCGCCTGCAGAAAACGAGCAGGGCAGCTTTGATGTTGCTCATGAAATTGACTAGCAGCCCGTTCTCCATATCAATGCCGGAGAAGTCGAACTTGAGCACCCGGAAACGACCGGCCAAGGGCGTCAGGTGGTCTCGGATCCAGGTGCCCGCAAACTGCCGCTCGAAATCGGGCTGCGCCGCCCGATCGTAATACGCCGCGAGCGTGTTGGCAAAAAGCGTCTTGCCGAAACGGCGCGGACGCACGAGGAGCGCCGCTCGAGGATCCTCGTCCTCGAGCACCTTAATGTATCGGGTCTTGTCGACGTAGACGTAGTCGCGCGAGCGCAACTTTATGAAGGAGCCGAGGCCGTAAGGACTGAGCTTTGGATGCATGGTGCCGCCTGATGCTGAAAATGGATGAGCAGAAAACGAATGATGCTGAAAATGAAACCTGAACCTTTTCATCCTACCAGCGCATCCGAAACGCTTCGCGGTCAAGCGCAGTCACGGCGCCACGCCCGCCCTGTACAATTCGACCTTGCCCGGCCTCACCGGGCCGTCCCCTCAATCGCAATAAAACACCCGAACACAATCATGACCTCCATCCGCCGCATGCTCACCGGTTTTCTTCTTGCCATCGCCGCCGGCTTCGGCTGGGGCTCCATGGGCGTGGCCGCCCAGGTCATGATGACGGACGGCGGCTTTACGGCCCAGGACCTCGTGGCGCTGCGCGTCTTCGGCGCGGGCGTGCTACTTACGCTCGCAACCCTCCTCACGGAGCGCGGCAAATGCCGAAAGCTTTTCTCCGACATGGTGCTTTTGAGAGACGTCGTGATCTACGGCCTCGGCGTTCTCGCCACGCAGTTCACGTTCTTTCTCGCCATTCGGGACGCGGGCGCGGCCACGGCGGCCATCATGGTCATCACGGGCCCGCTCTTCGTGATCGGTTGGATCGCCGCCACGACGCACAAGCCCGTCTCGATCCTTGAGCTCGCCGCCTTCTGCCTCGCCGCCGCGGGCGTCGTCCTCATCATCACGAAGGGAGACATGAGCGTCGTCAACCTTTCGTACTCGGGCGTCCTATGGGGTCTTGCCTCCGCCGCCTGCGGCGCCTTCTGCACGCTGCAGCCGGGCAATGCCGTC
>CABUOH010000396.1 GCA_902493085.1 uncultured Sutterella sp.
CGATGATAGTTGGTTGTATTTCCAGTGAAAGTAGGACATCGTCAGGCTCACCATTGCGAAAACCCCGGTTTCCAAAGGAAGCCGGGGTTTTTGTCATGATTGGCCTACTTTTTTGGCCTGATTTTTGGTCGTCTGAAACGACGCGGGACCCGCGCATCCGCACGAGCCCCGGGTGGACTCAGTCTGATTAGGCGAGACCGGTGATCTTGCCGTCCTTGACGTCAATGGACATGGCTGCCGGCACCTTCGGCAGGCCGGGCATGCGCATGATCGCGCCCGTAGTCACGACGACGAAGCCTGCGCCCGCGTTGAGGATGAGGCGCTGAACCGGCAGCGTGAAGCCCTTCGGAGCGCCGAGGAGCTTGGGATCGTGAGAGAACGAGAACGGGGTCTTGGCGATGCAGACCGGGAGACGGTCGAAGCCGAGATCCTGCAGGCGCTTGAGATCCTTGAGGGCGGCCGGCGAGAGCTCGACGGCGGCGGCGCCGTAGATGGTCTTGGCGATCTTTTCGACCTTTTCCGTGACGGGAGCGTCGGCTTCGTACGTGAAGTTGAGCGGCTGAACGTCATCGGCCGCCTCGATCACGGCGCGGGCCACGTCCACGGCGCCCTTGCCGCCGAGTGCGAAACCGTCGCAGAGGGCAACGCGCACGCCGAGTTCGGCGCAGCGGTTGCGGATGATGTCGAGTTCTTCGTCAAGATCCGTATGGAAGTGATTGATGGAGACGACGATGTTCGGTCCAAAGCGCTTCAGGTTCTCGATGTGGGCGTCAAGGTTGCAGAGCCCCTTCTTGAGAGCTTCGGCATTGGGCTTGCCGATTTCGGGCAGGGGAACGCCGCCGTGCCACTTGAGAGCCTTGGTGGAGGTCACGATCACGACTGCGGCGGGCGAGAGGCCCGCGGCGCGGCACTTGATGTTGTAGAACTTTTCGGCGCCGAGGTCGGAACCGAACCCTGCTTCCGTGATGGCGTAGTCGCCGAGCTTCATTGCGGCGCGCGTGGCGGCGACGGAGTTGCAGCCGTGGGCGATGTTGGCGAACGGGCCGCCGTGCACGAAGGCAAGGTTGCCTTCGATGGACTGTACGAGATTGGGCTTGATGGCATCCTTGAGGAGCGCCACGAGGGCGCCGCCGACGCCGAGTTCCTGAACCGTGACGGCGGAACCGTCGCGGCGGGTGCCCACGACGATGCGGTCGATGCGGGCGCGCAGGTCGTCAAGATCCGTGGCAAGGCAGAGAACGGCCATGAGTTCGGAAGCGGCCGTGATGTCAAAGCCCGCTTCGGTCGGGATGCCGTTGGCGGAACCGCCGAGGCCCGTGACGATGTTGCGCAGCATGCGGTCGTTCACGTCCATGACGCGGCGCCAGAAGATCTCCTTCAACTCGATCTGGCCCTGATGACGGGCGTTGTCGATGAGGGCGGCAAGGAGGTTGTTCGCGGAGGTGATGGCGTGGAAGTCGCCCGTGAAGTGCAGGTTGATGGCTTCCATCGGAAGAACCTGCGAGTAGCCGCCGCCGGCGGCGCCGCCCTTCATGCCGAAGACCGGGCCGAGGGACGGTTCGCGAAGGGCGAGCACGGCCTTCTTGCCGAGCTGCTTGAGGCCCTGGGCGAGCGCAATCGACGTCGTGGTCTTGCCGGAGCCCGCGGGCATGCCGGAGGTGGCCGTCACGAGGATGAGCTTGGCGGTGTCGGGGCGGGAGGGATCAAGATCAACTTTGGCCTTGTCGCGGCCGTACGGCTCGAACTCGGCTTCGGAAAGGCCGGCCTCGCGGGCGAGCTGGTCGATCGGAATGAGCTTGGTTGCCTGAGCAATTTCAATATCGCTGAGCATGGGATCTCCCAAAAAGGTAAATGCCTGAAAAAACTGAAAACCGATGG
>CABUOH010000397.1 GCA_902493085.1 uncultured Sutterella sp.
GGCATTTTGGCGCTCTACGGCCGCTATTCGACCGAGCGGCTCGACGCGGCCGCTTTCGACGCGCTTCTTGCCGACGTCATGCGCTGCGCTCCGACGCTCGTGGAGTCGCTTCGCGCGCGGATCCGTTCGAAGTCGGACGAAGGCTTGGGTCAGGAGGCGCAGCCCGTGACCAAAGTCCCCGCTGCGTCCGTGGCCCATGATGCGTCCGACGTTTCGGATTTGAGCGACGACGAACTCTTCCTGCGCCAGATGATGCAGTCGATGCGCATCTGAGGCCGAAGTCAAATCAAACGAGGATGACACCATGAACCCTCTCAATGCCGTTGCCTCCGTTCCTCAGAATTCGGCCCCCTTGGAAGCGGCGCCCGCCTCCGTTGAAGCCGCCGAAGTCGATCCCGCCGCCCGCAGCGCTCTCAAGGGCGCGATGACGCGTCAGAGCGCCGCGCCCGCACCTTCGGCTGAAGCGCCCGTGGTTGCCAACGTCGCAGTTTCCGACGAGGACGGCGCCGCGCCGCGTCCGCTCTCGGGCGCAGCCGCCGACGCCGCAGACCGTGCGCACGCTGTGCTCGCGTCCGAATCGGGCCCGGCCGAGAAGCTCGCCGCGCTCGACGACATTCGCCGCGAAGTGCTCGAAGCGGAATCGCCTGGCACGGACGTCGCCTGCGCGCACCTTGACGACCTGGCCCGAAGCGTGCTGACGGCGCCCCTTGATGACGCAGCGGCGAAGCTCGCCGAGACGCACGGGACGCCGGTCACGATGGCGCAGGATTTGTTCGAGCGCTGCGTCTCGGCCCAGACGGCCGATGAGCTCGAGCAGGCTTCGTGGCAGCTCGAGGGTTTCGGAAAGACGCTCGACGGCTGCGGGCTGCTCGGCGACGCGGCGGCCGAAGCCCTTGACGCCCTCGGGATGATGCTCGTCAACAAGCGCGGGATCGAGGCGCTCCTCACCATGGCGAAGGCGGACGCCGATGCGGGCGCAAAGCCCGATGCGCCGGGACTTCGCGAGGCCTTCGGGCTTTGCGCCGAAGTGGAGCGGCAGAGTTCGCCCGACGCAACCGACAGGCCGCCCTTTGCGCATCTCTTGACGGGCGCAATGGCGCATGCGGCCCGCGACCTTGAGGCGCGCCTTGCGGACGTCTCGGCCGAGCGCCGTTCTGCGGCGCTCGCAACGATCGAGACGATTGAGGCGGATGCGCTCGGCGCCGGGGCCGATTTCGAGAAGCTCGAGGCCGACTTGTCGGCCCTCGAAGGCCGGATGCCGGCATTGGCCGACTCGATGCTTGCCGGCGACGAGGCGCTTTTGACGGAGCGGCTCACGGGCGCCAAGCACGGCCTTGTCCTCGCGCGCCATGCGCTCGGCGCCGAAGCGCAGCTCGACTCGCGCTCCGCCTTTGAGCTCGAGGGCCTTCGAAACGAACTTGAGTCGCTCGACGTGACGCTTGTGTCCGACGACATTCGGACGCGCTTTGACGACGTCGTCAACCGCCTCGACGTGCGCATTCATGACCTCCACTCGGAGGCGCGCTCGGCCGAGCGGCAGTTCTGCGATACGCTCGCATCGCGCTTTGAGGCGGGGATTGAAGAAGACCGCGGCAGGGGATTTGAGGCGGAAAGGCTTCACGAAGCGGCGGCGCAGCGCATGGCCGCCCTCATGGTGCCCGGGCCCGAATCGAACCTCACCGAGGCCGACCGCGCCGAGGCCGTCTCGAACCTCGCGGCGCTCGATCAGGCGGCGTACGTGCAGGCCTTTGATGCGCTGCTTGACTTTTCCTCGACGCCGAGGCTCGATGCGCCGACCCTGGCCGACGTCTCGCAAAGGCTCGACGAGATGCCGATTGCCGACGACGCGAAGGCCGAGGCCCGCGCGCGGCTCGAGG
>CABUOH010000398.1 GCA_902493085.1 uncultured Sutterella sp.
CAAAAAGCGGGCTGCCGCGCCGCGACGACGTTCGAGGCGCTTCTTGAGGACAAGCCCGATCTCGTGATCGAGATCGCGGGGATCGGGGCCGCCAAGGCATACGGCGAAGCCGTGCTTGAGGCCGGGTGCGACTTCGTGCTCGTCTCGGCGGGCGCGCTCGCAGACCTTGAGTGGAAAAGCCGCATGATCGAATGCGCGCGCCGCACGGGAAGGCGGATTCACGTCGCCTCGGGCGCCGTCGGCGGCTTCGACGTGCTTCGAACGGCGGCCCTGATGGGTGTTGACGAGGTGCTTTTCGAGAGCACCAAGTCGCCCGGGAGCCTCTCGGGCGCCCCCGGGCTCGAAGGCCGGACGCTGCCCGAAGACCGCGAGACGGTGGCTTTTGAGGGCGGCGTCGAGGAGGCCGTTCGAGGCTTTCCGAAGAACATCAACGTCGCGGCCGCCACGTCTGCGGCGGCGGACGCGCCGAATGTGCGGGTACGGCTTGTCTCGAAGCCGGGCCTCACCGTCAATACGCATCACATCGACGTGAAGGCGGGCGAAATGCGCTGCGAACTCTTCTTTCACTCGGCCTTTGACGCGAGCAATCCTCGCTCGAGCACGTCGACCGCCTGGAGCGTGCTCGCGCTCCTCAGGAATCTCGAGAGCCCGATCGCCTATTTTTGACGTCTGATGACATAGACCGCAGGTGAACAAATGCTGATCCGTTTTGGCGTTGCGAACTTCAAAAGCTTCTCGTCCGAACAAGTCCTGGATCTGCAGGCCGATGAACGGTTCGCGGAAGGGTTGGACGCCAATGCTTGTCTTTCGGCGGCACCGAGAGAGCCGCGAATTTTGAAGGCTGCCGCGCTTTTCGGCCCGAATGCGTCAGGCAAAACCAATCTTCTCAAAGCGATGCGGATTCTGCAGCGGATGGTGTTGAGAGAGCCGATGCCCGACGGCAGGGAAGCCATGGCGGCGCTCGAGCCGTTTGCATTCGTCGAGCGTCCGTTCGAAGAGCCGACGAGCTTCGAGCTCGAGGTGCAGACGGCCGGAGCCCGATATGCCTACTCCCTGAGCGTTCAAAACGGGCTTGTGAGCCGTGAGTCGCTCAGGAAGAAGGAGCCTCTCGGGAGGTGGCGCCAAGTGTTTGTCCGACGATCAGTCAAGCCCCTGCGCACGGAGGACGAACGCAAGCGCTTTCTCGACGGGACTCGGGACGTGCTCTATGAATACCGCTACGGCGGGCAGTTTCCGGGACCGAAGAAGACCTGGGAAGCGCTGACGCCTCCCGATGCGACCTTTTTGGGAACGGCGAGCCTCTTTGCGGCGAGGACTCTCATGCCGCTTTTCGCCTGGTTCAAGAATCATCTTGTTGTGCTTGACGATCCTGCCTCGTGGCAAGCCTTCCGGGCGATCGAAAGGCTTGCGTCCGATCCGGATCTGAGGACTGCGGCCGTCGATGTCCTGAAGTCTGCGGATCCGAGCGTGTCCGACATCGAGGTCGAAAAGCTTTGGGTGCCGGGAGGCGGGTTGCCGGCGGATCCCTTCAGCGGCCGATGCGTCGTGAGAGGGGAGCCGCACGAGGGTTTTCAGATTCGCCTCCTGCATCAGACATCGGGCGGTGTCAGGACGCTCCCGTTCTCAGAAGAATCGGCGGGCACGCGCAGGATGCTTCACCTGGCCGTTGTGCTCATCGAAAACCGGAAGGGTGACGTCACGCTTTTTGTCGACGAACCCGAAGCGAGCCTGCATCCCGTTGCGGTGGAGCAAATCGTCGAGTCTTTTGAAGACCGGACGGCGGCGCCCGGCGGATCGCAACTGATCATGGCGACGCATTGCGAATCGCTCTTGAGAACCGACGAGCGTCATCGCGATTCGCCTTTGCT